>CAJQJX010000023.1 GCA_905478795.1 uncultured Flavobacteriales bacterium | reverse complement strand
GGTTCAAAAGACAACCCTGGCACAATGAGGTAGGCCGGAATGTCTTGCTGTGGGTCCATCATAGAACACCCCCAAAGGCCGATGAAGACCAGGGTCAACTGAAGGGGGGCAGAACAGACACTCATAATGCGGCGAATGCGCATGTAGGCTCGGGTTGTGATGATTGAAAGACGCTCTACACAGAAAGGCAGAGACCTCTTTCCACAGCTCGAACGCATCTGATTCAGCTTTTCATGTGCGCGGGTGCTCATAGTTTTCCACATCACGTATCGTGGACAGCGACGCTCAGCGCAGCATTTTGATATGTCCCGTCTTCCTGATGATGCGGCGTACCACCGATGTTGGATCTCGGTAGGTGACTTGGAACGCATAGATCCCATCGCGCACATAGAACAGTTTCGCATCCAAGGGCCGGTCATCCTCTCGGAATCCACCCGTCCAATACTCTTCGGGGTTCTGGCTTTGCCAAATCAGCCCTCCCCACCGGTCAAAAATCTTCAGGTGATACTCTTCGGGCTCACATTCAAAAACAGGACGCCAAGCATCGTTTATGAGGTCACCATCGGGCGTAAATCCTGAAGGAGCAAAGACGGCGCACCCACAAGGAACCTCCACCACGAGAATGGAATCTGCCACCGTACCACAGTCGGTAGAATGGGTGGCTACATAAAGCCCTGACTGCGAAATCACCCGGATGCTCCCCGTCTCTCCGTCATCCCAATAGACCGGATCTGGCGTGCCCGTATTCACGGTTTGGGACTGACCCTCGCAGAGCTCGATGTAATCGGGCAAACCCATGGGTGACAATGCTCCTGTGGGCACTGCAATGGCTCCTGCAACATCGCATCCGCTGGCCGCTTCGTTGGCCACGAAGAAATAGACACCGGGATCGGTCACGGTGAGCCCGGCGGGGTCAGCAACGGCGCCGTCCACTTCCCATCCATCCCAGCCCGCAGGCCAAGGGATAAAGGTGAAATCACCGGGACACAACGCGGGCACTTCGAAGGTTGGAGCGACCGCATTTTGAGGCGAAACGAAAGTGCTGTCCTCGCCAGGACATTCGGGCAACGGGGCGACAGTCACTGTCTGCCATCCCGCAGCGTCTCCTGTCCACGACCATCCTGTCGAACCATCAGACCAAAGAGGTGCAGCCACGCCAGCCAGCGGCACGATGTCGAGTGTCGCTTCTTGACCTGGGCAAACAATGACGGTGTCTGGCAATCCAGGATTGGGCGTTTCGTACACCGACACTGTGGTGGTCAACGTGGTGATGCTTCCACATACATCGGTCACCTCTGCATCGAATACGGTGGTCACAGATGGTGTTGCAAAAGGCTGCTCGGCGCTAGCGTCATCGAGGGCTGTGACAGGTGACCAACTCACTGTAGCACCGGCCCCAGCATTGAGCAAAAGGCTCACTCCGGATCCGGCGCATGCTGCAAAAGCATCGGGCAGCACGGGAACCTCTGCGAGGAGGAGATCAATGGTGAACTCAAGTTCGAGGGGGCACCCTGTTGCAATGTCCGTGTAGGTTAAATCAAACGCCCCTGCTTCTGCGGCCCACGGCGAAGCCACGGCGACACCATTGACCGTCCAATTCTCTGCCTCGGGTGGCCACACAATATCCTGAGCCGAACCCGCGCACAAAGGGCCCACAGCGGGGAGTGACGCCACATTCGGGTAGAGTGCGGCGATTGTTGTGCTGGCCGAACCCGAACAGCCCCCGTCTCCGGTGACTACGACCGTTTGAACCCCTGTAGCATCTCCGGTCCATTCTCCGCCCATCGTACCATCGGTCCATTCTGCAGTCCCCCCCATCGGTACGGTCACAGACAGCGTGACTTCATCGCCGGGACAGAACTCAGCCGTCGCGGGAAGGGTCGGCTGGGGAGCCGGCAGGACCTCTACCGTTGTTTCTTCGGTCAGTACGTCTCCGCAGACATCGGTCCACACCACTTCGTAGTCTGTGGTCACCAAGGGCTGCGCATAGGTCACTGCAGCGGCAGGGTCGGACAAGCCATCGATGGGTGTCCAAGAAATGGTGCCGCTTTGGGCGCCTTGCAATACCAAGTCAACGCCATCTCCCTCACAGACCGAATGCTCTGGCGGCAGCCCCAATGCAGAAGTGGTCACACAGACCTCCTGGGCGTTACTGGACCCCCCGGTAGAGCCCGTAAAGCCCCACCAAACTTGAGTTTCTCCTTGAAAAATTTCGCCCGACAAATCGCCCGACCAAGAGAGCCTAAGCTCACAATCGAAGTACACTTCTAACAACTGCCCCACAGGATCCCACTCCACTTTGAACTGGTGCGGTTGGCCGTCTTCAATATTGGCTCCATCGGACCGCGCCGAAACAGGCCCATCTAAATTGTAAAACGGAATGTTGTGGTTGTTGACCCCGTCCCGAAAGATGCAGACATGGTCCTGAGCAGGGTCGGCGAAGTTGCTGTTTTGCCAAGTGTCTATCTCGACGCCAAGGCTACTCCCTGGCACATCTGACCCTAAAAACTCATTGATTCCGCCCAAGGCAAAAGGGCCAAAATCCTGCATCACAAAGGCAATGCCGTCGGCTCCTGTTGCGTCTTGGTTGCCCAAGTACAATTCCGCTCGGATTGTAAATTCTTCAGTGAGGTCCACTTGGTCATTGAACCAGACGGCACCAACCTGTTGCAAGACGTTTTCAGTGATGGCATAGCAACCATCTCCCAGCCCCACTGCATCGCCTACAAAAGTGCAGACGTCTTGAGCATGTGAAGCCGCCCACAGCATCATTCCTGAAAACAACAACAACAACCGCGCCTTCATACTACAAAGATGAACGCCGCACCGGTCGTTTCGTTGCTTTCTGTAGGATTTTCTATGGGTATCGTGTGAATTTATGCCGATACCGCAGCGGCCGCTTTTGCGTGGTCTGCGAGGAACTTCTCGAGACCACTGTCTGTGAGGGGATGCTTGAGCAATCCTTTGATGGCACTCAAAGGTCCAGTCATCACATCGGCACCGATTTCGGCACAGTCGATGATGTGCATGGTGTGGCGCACACTGGCTGCCAAAATCTCAGTCTTGAACATGTAGTTGTCGTAGATCCCACGAATCTGTTGGATCAACTGCACCCCGTCGCTGGAAATGTCATCCAACCTACCGATGAAAGGACTGACGTAATCCGCTCCCGCCTTTGCCGCAAGCAAAGCCTGGCCCGCAGAGAAAATCAGCGTGCAGTTCGTGCGAATGCCCTTGTCAGAGAAGTAACGCAGGGCTTTTACCCCGTCTTCGATCATGGGCACTTTGACCACGATGTTGTCGTGGAGCGCGGCCAAAGCCTCGCCTTCCTTGACCATATCTTCAAAGTTGGTGCTGATGACTTCTGCACTGACATCACCATCGGTGATGTTGCAGATGTCTACGTAGTGCTGACGTACGGCAGCATCGCCAGAAATTCCTTCCTTGGCCATCAAGCTGGGGTTGGTGGTCACACCGTCGAGGACGCCGAGGGCTTCGGCTTCGCGGATTTGGTCGAGGTTGGCGGTATCGATGAAGAACTTCATGTGGAGGGGTTATGAATCGCGCGGCTAAAGTAAAATGCAAGCTTGCCACACGCCATTGGAAGGCCTTCACTTTTGTCCACGCCGAATACCGGGTTCAACGAAGAACTTGGACAGCCTTCCACCCTCCTCCATTGTATCCGAGCCAAGCTCCGCCTAAAGGCAGTGTTGCCGAAAACCGACCGCCTTCATGATGCCAGGCCTTTAAAAGGCGCCCAACACCATCGCGACACTCTATCTGTCCCGCTGGGACGTCCCAGTGCACCATGCCGTAAGTCGGATTGGGATATGGAAGCGGCACAAGACGGTCCTCATTGATGCCCACAGTTGCGTCCTCTCTCCACTTGGACAGAACCCAGCTGCTGGCGTTCGGCGAATCCTCAGCGAGGGTGCCTGCGATGTACAAACGGGGGCCAATGGTGTAGACGGCGCCTACCCTCTGTCGCTCGAACTCCTGATCCTCCGTCCAATACGCCGGCGTTCCAAATGCGGACCCATAGGAAGTCCACCATGCCGGGTGGCATTCACCATCCCAAGCCACAACATCCCCCAAGGTCCCCACTGCGACCTGTTCATCTTCAAACTCCCAGCCATACCCTCTGGCCAATCCCATTGCCCGGAGTGGCGCTTGAATCGGCAAACCGGGATTGATGGCCTCTGTTGGCGCGTACCCCATTTGACCGTGCAAAGGCATCCACCCTACCGACATGGTCCCTGCCGCCAAGGTGGCTTCCCCTTCGGGCACACCGACCAGCAATTCTATGCCTGCTCCTACTTCGTACCCATTCCATCGGTGATGCATGTCTTGGACGCCGTGGTTGAGCCCCGCATCTTCCAGCCACTCGAGGATGCCCTCGTTGCCAAATTCGGTGTCCAAAGACCCGTCCAGATGAAAGCGGGCCACAAAGGGATGAAAAGCCCCATTGTTGGCCACTGACCCACCGGCGAGAATCCGAAATTCTGTCGGCGAATCGAACGGTGACCCCCCCGAGGTGGGCACAAACAACACCTGATTGAAACGGCCACTCCATTCATGGCGCACACTGTCTTGAACCCCCCAACCATTGGGGTCGAGCACAATGCGGCCCGCCTCACCAAACTCAGGGTGAAAGCTTCCGTCTTCGGTACTCAACACGGCCAATGCTGGCAGCTCCCTGTGGGCGCAACAGCTGTCTAAGGCCGCTCCAGCCACCACCATCCAAGGTCCGATCAGTTCTGCCTTGGTAAAATCGTCGGCCGGGCCGACCATGTCCATGCTGCCGCCGTCATGCCAAGGGCCCACGAATGCGAGGTCCACCGCGCCTCCCTCACCCCAGCTCGAGTCCGGGACATTCCCCTGGAAGGAACGGATGCGCCAAACATTGGAAAGCGCGGAATCCGCGCCTACCTGAGCCTCAGTGTAGAGGAACCAACGGTCCTGACTCGCGCTGGTCATCAAATCAATGGGAACTTCTCCCTGAAACCCTGACCCCGACCACACTTGCGCCCCGCTGGCTTGCGAGAAAGCCTTCCACCGGGATTCAGGTGTTCCAGAGGAATCATATGCAGCGCTCAACAAGTGAATCCGCGTGAAGTCATGGCTCATCGCCACGGGCACTTCCCAGCGGTTGGACGACCCGATGTACCGGCCACCTTCTGCCCACTGGTTATCCAATACCCACTGTGCCCCTGCAGTGAGATACAGTCCCAAACAGAAGAGCACAGTCAGTGGGCGCATTGTCATGGATGCAATATCAGCAAAGTGTGCTGACCCGTTTCTACGTCTTTGCAACAGTATGTTCCTGCAGGCCAGCCGGACAAGTTCACCCCCTCAACCAATGTGTGGGAAGACCATTGGGCCATGCAACGCCCCAGAGCGTCGAACACCGCGACTGTACCGGGCAATTGACCAGCGAATCGGACCTCGTTCCTAACCGGATTGGGATAGGCATAGAAACCGGCGTGCCCACTTACAAGGGATGACACTCCGCTGACATCACCTCCTGACCAGGTTTCGACCGGCTCATCAATGGTCACATTGGTGCCACCACCGCCACCTGGACCCGGCCCGCCACCAAAATTGTCGGTCTCCACCACACCGCGGTAAGCGGGAAAAAAGTACGGGTACTGACCATTGTGGTCTTCATCAACTGTAGCGTAATAAGCATAAGTGCCTTCGGGGTATTCCGGGGTCACCGCAAACCGCCCATTGAATGCATCGAGATGGCCTGACCCTGCCACGTATTCGTGGTCCTCAATGTAGGCGCCCAAAACCGCTGCAACCGGAGCCGCGCCTGGCGGAATCGGTGGCGTGACCATCTCCCCCACGTCTGGACCATACTGATTGGGGGCGAGTTCGGTGCCATCGGGAAGCGTCTGTCGGACCGTGATGTCCCGCAATTGCCACCCTGTCTCCATTCGTGCGATGCCGCCGGACCCATCCGCATTGGCGAACGCATAAGGTCCATAAATGGGATAGCCATCGAAGGCATAGCCAATGAGAGGGCTGTGCGCCCCCATGTCAACGGTGAACAAGGCTTGACTTGGAAAATCCTCGCAGACATCGCTGGTGGGTGCGAAGCTGTCGTCGAAAGACGTCGGTACCTGGTGATGGTGATATTGCCCCATAGCGGGGTGGCCTTTGGCACAATCGAACCCATCATTTTCAAAGAACCCTCCATTTTGGTGCCACACACCTTGGTTGTTGTAGCTAAAAGCGTCCTGTGCGTTAAAAATGACCACTCCATTGATCAAGACACCGGTGTGCCCCAACCCTGTGGCTGTTCCGCCTGTGACCCCCTCTTCAGGTTGGCGCGGGATTTGAAAGAGATAGTCCTGGACCGTCGCTTGTGACGGATTGCCATCAGGAAAGGGCGCGGTAGGATACCGTGGAATGCCATTGGCATGGATGTATACAAAGTCCTCGCTGTATTGGACCAATTGCACATCACACTCGTCCTGCATTTCCACGAGGTTGTTGCCGTTCCAGAATTGTCCAGTGGCACCATCCGTATTCACCAACCACGCTTCGAGTTCTGGCTGCGCATGCAGTGCGGCCGTCATTAAGAAGCTAAGAGAGAGTACAATGTTTCGCATGGGCAGATAACGCATCTGCCAAAGATTGGTTTAATTGCCTCATGCTGTCCAAAGAAGAGAAAGATAAAATCAAGGCCGCCATCGAAAAGAAGGCCCACGAATTGGACCAGCGCATTGCAGAATACCGCGAACTGACCAAACCCATTCCACCCAGCGACGCCATTGGCCGGGTCAGCCGGATGGATGCGATCAACAACAAATCGGTCAACGAAGCCGCACTGCGTCAAGTGGAGAAGCAGCGTCAAGGATTGGACCGCGCTTTGCGACGGTTTGACGACGACAGGTTTGGACTCTGTGCAAGGTGCGGCCAACCCATCCCAACCGGCCGATTGCTCTTGATGCCAGGAGCCATTTCCTGCGTGCGCTGCGCCGGATGATTTTTTTAGAAATTGTGATGAAAGACTGAGGGATTCTGTCGAACTTAATGAGATGCTCATTGACATCCATCCAGAAAACCCAGAGGAGCGCAAACTGGCTCAAGCGGTCTCCTTTCTAGAGAAGAACGGCGTCATTATCATCCCCACTGATTCCGTGTACAGTTTTGCTTGCGTATTGGGCTCCTCTAAAGCTTTGGAGCGGATGGCCCGCATCCGCGACATCTCATTGACGGAAGCCAACTTCTCTCTGATTTGCAAAGACTTGAGCCAAGTCAGCGAGTACACCGCCCCCGTTCCACAGCCGACTTTCAAGCTCATGAAGCGTGTGCTTCCTGGTCCATTCACCTTCATTCTGAATGCCGGCATTCAGGTCCCCCGAATCTTCAGGAAATCCAAGCGAGAAGTTGGCATTAGGATTCCCCACCACAACATCCCCTTGGCGCTCATTGAGGCCTTGGGCAAGCCACTTGTGGTCAGCTCCGTGCACAACAACGAGGCCGAGGTAGAGTACATGACGGACCCCAGCCTTGTGCACGAGAAATACGAGACCCAGGTAGATGCTGTCATTGGTGGCGGCATCGGTCACGTTGAAGCCTCAACTGTGGTAGACTGCACCTCAGGCGAGGCGATTGTAATCAGAGCAGGTAGAGGAGAGCTCTGAATTTTGGGAACTTTCGGCAACAGCTGCTATTGAGATATCCCCTCTGAATTTTTGCAGAAGGCCCGCCCCTTGAGGTGGGCCTTCTCGCTTTCGTGAAGGACTATGCGCCCCAAACTGAGGTGACATTTGTCACCGATGGTGTGAAATCTGAAGCGTGGGGCTAGCTTGTATATCTATGGCAGCTCCTCGATTCTTTCTTTTCATACTTCTTCTATCGGTGTTGGCTGCACCCGCACAAATGGCGGTCAACAGAGCAGACTTTTTGGATGCCAAGACCTTGCCTGCAGCACTGAACCCTACGAGCGGAACCCACTCCGTTCGCGGCCTCAAATTGGATGCTTCTGCTTTTGAAGATTTTAAATCGACGGCCCCGGACCGTTTTACCTGGACGGTCCCCTTTCCCAACAGCACCCAAAAGACACTGCGGTTCAAGCGGTTCGATAACCGCTCCGAGCAACTCGAAATCGCTGTCACGGATGCGTCCGGATTCCACTTCACCAACGTGCAGCCCCGATTGGTCACTTATGCATTGGAAGGCGGTGATGCCCGCGGCTCCCTCATCCTGATGAATGACCATGTGATCTCTAGCTTTTCCATGGATGGACGGCGTTGGGAGATCAACCACCGAGGAGGTGGATGGCACGCCCTCTTCCCCATCGATGCTTCTACAGATGACCGGACCTTCACCTGTGGCGTAGAAGACGCGGCCCAGCTGCACACTCCACAAGGCGACGCGGCTGCATTGAGCAGCTCCGCTTTGCTCGAGTGCGTCGAAATCGGCATCGAAATTGACCAGTTCACCTACAATGCACTGGGTGCAGACGTTACCGACGCCGTGGATTGGGCTTTGGCCATTCTGTCATCCGTGGATGAAATCTATCGGAATGAACTGAACGACCTGGTGACCCTTCAAGCGCGGTTCATCCATGTTTGGACATCACCCGACCCGTATGCTGCAGTGGTCAACGATGGCGGAGGCCTTCTGGGCGCGTTCAACTCCGAATGGAACAACAACCCCGACTTCAACTCCATTCCATTGGACTTGAAGCACTTCTTTACCATGCGGACCAACATTGGCACCGGCGGAATCGCCTACCTCAATGGCCTCTGCAACAGTTTCAATGCAGGGGTTAGCGGAAACCTCACCAGCTCCACTTCTTACAACATCAACACCTACGCTTGGAACCTCGACGTCGTTGCCCACGAAATGGGACACAATTGCGGCGCCAATCATACCCATTGGTGTGGTTGGCCTGGAGGCCCCATCGACAACTGCGGCAACTACGAAGGGGACTGCACAGGCTACACCAACAACCCGACGGGCCAACTGGGCACCATCATGAGCTACTGCCATGCCATTTCAGGCGGAAGTAAAAACCTTGCGTTTCACCCCACAGTCGAAAACAACGCCCTGATTCCCACCTTCAATGCGGCTTCCTGCATCGGAACCTGCGGCGACCTGGTCACCGAGTCCACGAGTTTGTTTTGCGGAGACCCTTCCGCATGCAACTACACCCCGGGCGATGCCAACAATGAAGGCTGCATATACCCTGACGACTGCTCGGAATGTGGGCCCGATGGCGGATTGATCGGTGGACTCAACGCCCCCGAACTCGTCGCAACACTGGCCGGCGGCAACAATGCCAGCACCACCTTCAATGCTACCGGTGCGGCTATGGCCTTCAACATCGACCTGGTTTTCAACAACCCACAGAGCAGCGGATCATGGCCTGGCGATATGTTGCTCGGCCTGTGCGCTCCTTCTGGCACCTGCATAGAGGTGGGGGGGTATGACCAATCCTTGGGGTACACCTCTGCTGGAGCATGGCCCGGTACCTGGAACGTATCTGCAGCGGGCACCTACACCGCCAGCGTGATCTTGGGCGAATCGTTTGCCAATGAAACCGGCGATTGGACGCTGATTGTGGCCAACGGATGGTCCTCTTCAGGCGCAGTCGATTACACCGTCAATGTTGAATTTCCCGGTCTCTGCGCCTCGAATTTGGAGGGCTGTACCGACCCCGACGCCTGCAATTATGATGCCTTGGCCAATTCCGATAACGGAAGCTGTCTCTACGACGATGTCCTCGGTGTCTGCGGGGGCGATTGTGCCGCCGACATCAATAACAATGGCACCTGTGACGATGAGGAAGCTTGTGGCGAAGCGGCTTGCGGCAGCGGAACATATTGGAATACTGCTACAGGGTTGTGCGTATCGGTTCAACTGCAGTGTCTGGGTGATGTCGATTTTGACGGGCTCGTCACAGTCACCGACATTCTCAACACCCTGGGGAGCTTTGGCAATGTTTGTCCTCCACTGCCCACGCCCCCATCAGCATGCGGCAGCATCATGTGCTGTGACGAGAATACTTGTGGAACAGGAACAGTCTGGGACCCGGTCCTTGGACAGTGCATCTCCAACCTGTTCGACTGCCCAGGAGACATCGACTTTGATGGCATCGTGACCGTCTCTGATGTGCTCGGAGTCCTCGCCGGGTTTGGCGAGTCCTGCGATTAAGCGGTATGTCCTGAACGAGCGGCCAGCATAGGGACAAAGGCAAAGGTGCCATGTGTCTGCCGGGTGAATGTCGCCTCTTCAACGCGGCGGACTTCTGTCATGATTTGCTTCCCCTCGCCCACGTTCGGGTCGTCCAATGGGATGATCAAACGGCCCCCAATGGCCAACTGTCCCAGAAGGGCTTCGGGTATGAAAGGCGCTCCACAGGTGACCAAGATGCCGTCAAACGGTGCAAAAACCGGCTTTCCTTTAAAGCCATCTCCGTAGTAGCAATGCGCCCTGTAGCCCATCTTCTTGAGAAAGGGCGTGGTGGTGTCGTAAAGGGCTTTTTGCCGTTCTATGCTGTGGACCTTGTAGCCCATCGCGGTCAATACTGCACATTGATATCCGCTTCCCGTGCCTATTTCAAGGACGTTTGCTCCTTTGGGCAAGCCGAGCAATTCTGTCTGTTTGGCGACCGTGAACGGGTGGCTGATTGTTTGGCCAGCACCGATGCGAAAGGCTTTGTTGTCGTAGGCAAAGTGGATGAAGGCATCGTCCATGAAGTAATGGCGCGGCACCCTATCCATGGCGTCGAGCACGGCCTCATCGGCAATGCCCATGGCCCTGAGTTTGCCCAGCAATTCTCGGCGAAGGCCCTTGTGGCGGTAGCTGTCTGTAAGGTTGGCGGCGGAGGCGGACATGAGCTGACCAAAATACCGAACGTGGCATCGGTATTCGATGTGGAAATCGTGCCTTGCCAACATGAGGCCCGGTGGAAGTCCACCGGGTAACTTCGTGTGTCCATGTCTTCCCCACTGCGCATAGGAGTTATCGGAGCTGGCCACTTGGGCCGGATTCACCTTCGGTGCCTGCAATCCTTGTCTGACCGATGGGATACTGTGGGATTCTACGACCCTGACGAAGCTGCCGCTCAGGCAGTGATGACCCTGGCCAAAGAAGAGCATTGGGCAGCCACACCCTCGGCATTTCCTTCGGCAGAAGCCCTGCTGGATGCCGTGGATGCGGTGGCCATCGTGACCCCAACGCCCTTGCACGCACTTGTTGCTGAACCCGCCCTGGCACAAGGGGTTCATTGCTTTATCGAAAAGCCCGTCACGAATTACCTGGCCGAGGCGGAAGCCCTCATTGCTGCGCGGGACTCCGCACAGTGCGTTGTCCAAGTTGGTCATGTGGAACGGTTCAACCCTGCCTTCGAGGCAGCCCGCGCCCACTTGGATGCGCCCCGTTTCATTGAAGCCCACCGCCTGGCTTCTTTCAACCCTCGTGGTCTGGACGTCCCTGTGGTCATGGATCTGATGATCCACGACATCGATCTGGCGCTGCATGTCTTGGAGGGCGAGGTATCCCGTGTCGCTGCGAACGGTGTTGCCGTGGTCGGCGACAGCGTGGACATCGCCAATGCCCGGTTGGAATTCAGCTCAGGCGCTGTTGCCAACCTCACGGCAAGCCGTGTCAGCATCACCCCCATGCGCAAGGTCCGTCTGTTCCAACCCGACGCCTACCTCTCTGTGGACTTGCTGAACCGCAGCGCCCAAGTGATGCATTTGGAGGATGTCGACAAGGGCGTTGAGCGCGACCCCTACGGTCTCTATCTCGACGTTCCTGGCCGCACCACCCGCAGGCTGCACATAGAAGAGCCCCAAGTGGGCGAAGCCAATGCCATCGTCGATGAGCTGGCCGACTTCCATGCAGCCTGCAGTGGACAAGCACCTTGTCGGGTGCCGCTCGAAGACGGTCTCGCTGCTTTGCGGGTGGCCACAGAAGTCATGGACCGCATTGAACAATCATTGACCCCATTATTATGACCAGAAATTGGTTCACCTGTGTGGTGAAATACGTGCGCCATGGCGCCGACGGAAGCGAAGAAAAAACCACCGACCAGCTCTTGCTGGACGCCTATACCTACACTGAAGCTGAGGCCCGGCTTGTCGGCATCGTGACCGATGTCTGCTCCGGCCCGTTCGAGGTGCAATCCATCACCAAAAGCAACTTCGCAGAGGTCGTCCGTTGGGATACCGGCGACAAGTGGTTCCGCATCAAGGTGGCCTTGACCAGCTTCGATGAGCGGAGTGGTAAGGAAAAGGAATCCAACCAGTACTTCCTCTTCTCTGCAGACGACGTAAAGGACGCCTATGACAAGACCAAGGAGTTCCTCAAGGGCTCTGGCATTGGATTCCTCATCCCCGCCATCAACTACACCAAGATCAGTGAGGTCTACCCTCAAGGTGAAGAGGGCTCAACCAACATGACGGCCGCAGATGGATACGGTGCGGTCCCTGCCGACCACCCCTCCATTGCGCAGCCTGCCGCTGAAGAAGCCGTGCCTGCAGGGGTCGACCCTGAAACGGGTGAAGTCAACTGAACTGATCCCCTTACTCCACAACCGCAGTTATGGCATGCCCCACTCCCAGCAGGAGCGGTAGGCACCGGTGGTCTCGCAGTGCTGGGTAAACCCGGCGTAGAAGTCGTCCGCCCCGAGGGTGGCGCTGTCTCCGATGACGAGCAGGTGCATGCGGGCGCGGGTCATGGCCACGTTCATGCGGCGGTATTCGGACAGGAATCCGACCGTGCCTTCGGCATTGGAACGGGTCAGGCCAATGACCATGATGTCGCGCTCTTGGCCTTGGAAACCGTCCACAGTCTGGATGGACAGGCGCCCACCTGATGCTGACCGTTCGGCATGGAGCAGGTCCTCGAGCAAGGTCACTTGGGCGCGGTATGGCGCGATGACACCTACAGTGGCGTCGGGATGGTCCGTCATGAGCTCGCGCACCCGATCCACCGTAAACTGGCCTTCCTCCGGATTGCAGATGCTCGCGTGGGAACGACCGGTGGTACTGGCTTCGGGAGAGGACCGTTCCTCGTCCCAGCCCCGTCCAGCCGTATCGATGAACGTGAGGGGAGGCAGTGCACCGAGGGTGCGGTTCACCACCGAATCATGGGCCTGTAGACGGCCTTCGTAGAAGCGCGCGTTCGGGAAAGCCATGATGTCTCCGTGCATGCGGTATTGGGTGTCGAGCAGGTGCACGTTGCGGTCCCTTTGAATGGCCTTTTCGAGCAAGCTGACACCCAAGCCTGCCTTCACGGCGGCGGGGTGCTTTACCGTGGGCGGCAACTGTGCGGCATCCCCGGCGAGCACCACACGTTCTGCCAAACGAATGGGGATCCACGCTGCCGGCTCCAACGCCTGGCCCGCTTCGTCGAGCACGAGCGTACCAAATTTGCGGTCCGATAAGTGCCGGTCTGCCGCCCCCACGAGGGTGCAACAGATGACTTCGGCACCATCCACGACACGCTCTGCCAAAAACGCTTCCAAACGGTTCGCCTCCTTCCGGAGTGCGCGGGCCTCGGCATAGGCCTCGCGTCGGGCAGCGCGCTGCTCCGAACCAAAAGAACGGAATTGCTTTTCTGCTTCTCGGGCGGCCTCCTCGGCCTGCCTTCGGTACAACTTGACCTGTTTGTGGTCTGGATCGGCCTCCACCAAACGGTCCAATGAACGGTCCACTACCGCAGGGTCAATCCGCATGGGATGGCCGATCCGCGCCACCTTCACCCCTGCAGCTCCCAGACGTTCCACCATCAAATCCACCGCAGCATTGGAAGGCGCTGAACACAGCACTTTTTCGCCACGGCGCACCAACGACTTGATGAGCTGGACCAACGTGGTCGTTTTTCCCGTCCCTGGAGGGCCATGAAAGGTCGTGACTTCATTCGCAGCCAAGGCAAAAGCCACAGCAGCGCATTGAGACGTATTGAGGTTGGGATTCGTGTAAGGCTCGGGAGTGGATGGCTCTGGGCGCGCAAATCCCAGCAGCACCTCACGAAGCGTGGCGAGCCGACTGGGCTTGCCATCCCCGCCCGCATTCAACACATCTGAAAGTGCACGCGCCATTTCCTGAAAACTGCGTTCATCAAAACGGGCGTCAAGGGTCCAGGTCCTATGGCCCGCCTGGTCCGGCAAGTCTTGACCATCGAGGACCACTTCGGCTTCCAGTCCACGCGATGAGCGCACAATACCCCGGTAGGTGACGGCCTCTCCTTTGTCATCAGCCGACGACATCTGCACGGCAGAACCCGACCGAAAAGCGCCCACCAACCCTGCATCTGCCTCCACTTCTACAGTCGGTCTCCCCCCCATCGTAAAGCCAGTCCGGACCACCTTGACGGGCGACCAAGACAGCCCATCGGCGCGTCGCCGTGCCACGGGTTGCTCTTCCAAAATGGACCGGTACCGCGCCTCCTCAGCGCGGTGCTCATCGACCAGGGCTTCCGTCAATGCGGAGAGCTCCGCGATGCTGTCGCGGTGCTTCACGACCGCCTCACTGTCTGGACCGCAGAATCTCCAGGGACCCCACGTATCGGAACCCCTCTCCCACCTTGGTGATCACACCTTTGTGGTCAATGTCTTCTATGGGCAGCGAATAAGAGTTGATGTCCAGCGTCAAGTAATACGCTCCATCGGACACCTCATCTTGGTCGGGTGACCAGGTATTTTCGTAGTCCTGTTCGAAGTGGATGAGCTCCCCCCAACGGTTGTACACCGATATGGTGGGGCCCAATGAGCTGATGGCGTTCCCCTCGATTTCGAACGTGTCGTTTTCGCCGTCCGAATTGGGTGTGAAGACATTGGGTATGCTCTCAATCGCACAAGGACCAAAGTTCACATCAAAACTCATCGCGGCGGTGCCTATGCACGGCGGCGCCATGTTCACGACCACGTCGTAAGTGCCCGTGCTGTTCACCGTCAAAGAACTACCGATCTCAGCCAAGGTGCCATTCGCTTGAGAGCTCCATGTGAATTCCAAGTCCCACTCTGAAGGCGGCAATTGCGGAACCAAGATGTGGTTGTCGCCAAGGCAGAGCCCGTAGATCTCTTCATCCGGCCCCAATACTGGCGGAGCGTAGATTCCCACCGGAACGGTAGCAGAAGCCAAACATTCGTCGATGTCACCTCCTGTCAAGTTCATGGTCACCGTCACTTCAACGGGCGCGTCCAAGCCATCGACTGCAGCTGTGGCTCCATTGTTGCTCCCCGTAACGGGCTCAATGTCACCGCCGGTGCTTTCCCAAGTCCATTCGACATTCAGGTTCGACGGAACCCCGGTCGTATTGGCATTCAGTCCAACGGGCACACCGCACCAGTTGTCCTGTGCCGTGAGGCTCACTTCAGGTGCGGGCTCCACCGTCACGACCATGGTGTCATAAGAGGTGCACCCAAAATCATTGGTCGCCGTGTAGACGTATTCGAACACCCCCTGGTTCTCCGGCAAAATGGTGATGCCGTCGCAGTCGCCCCCATCGTCCACGATGAAAGGCCCGGTCCAGAAAGAACTGTCACAGTCTGCCCCTATCTGTGGCGTAAAGACAATGGGTTCTGGGTACAGATCGGGGTCAAAGTTGATGTACCAATCAAAGATGAAGCCGTTGTCTGAACCCCAACTGTCGCAGACTTCGATGGTCCAGGTTCCATTGAGCGGGCAGCCTTCGAGCAGCGTCCAAGGCTGGGCTGACTCGTACGTACCGCTTGGCAATGTTCCCCCGGCGTTGTCCGCCCATGTGCCATTGGTTGCGGTCGGTGACCAGTAGTAGTCATAGCCGACTCCAGCGTTGTCGGGATCGGCATCGTTGTCTACAGGCTCACCCAGGAAAGTCCCGCCTCCACCTTGCTGATGAACCCCTATGGAACTTCCATCGGGGCAGATAAAGGCGACTGTGAGGTCACCCATAAAACTGTGCTCGAAGTTGATGAAGAAGTCCTCGAAGTCATCGGCTGACTGAATCACCTGTCCTGAGTTGAACGCTGTCAACACGATGGAAGAACTAAAGCACTGCGTTTGGTCGTCTGGAATGAAGAGTCCGCCTCCCAAGTCCACGTCTGGCTCGCTGTCGTACGTGATGCCTTCTGCGACACCAACCACAGGGTATTCCTCTCCTGCACAAATCTGCAGGTCCTGTGTCGTTCCTTCAAAACTCGTCGGCGTGGACACCAAAATGAGATGGTCCACAAGGTTTCCATTGGGACAGTCGTTGTTGTCTACGAGGTAGAGCTGCACGTTGTAAGCCCCCGGCTCATCGAAAGTATGGGTCACCAAAGGCCCACTGTTGTCTGTGGTACCGTCGTCAAAATCCCAATCCCAAGTGGCAATGAGAAATTCCTCTGCCGCAGTCGATCCGTTGCCATCGAACTGGATCTCTTCTCCTGCACAGACTTGCAATGGAACCGTTTCTACCGCGCCATCAATGGTGGTCACCACGTTGGCTTCAGGCCGCTGACATGGCTCCTCGCAAACGACCTCTGCTGTCCAGTTGGAATTGTCGGTCGCGTCAGAAGTAAACTGCCAGGTAATGCATCCCGAAGCGTTGGTCACGTCGTCCATCTGGCTCCAGATGTCCACTCCTTGCAAATCGAAGCCTGTGTATACCCCATCGGGTGCACCGGATGCCTCATCAGAAAACCACACGTTCATGACATCGCCCTCGCCCAAGGCAAAGAGGTTGAAGTAAAAACTGATGACAGGGTTCGACACCATGTCGGGACAGAACGTCATGGTGAAATCAGCGTTGGGAGACGCATCATCCGATGTGAGGCCGTTGTCCACAAAAAAGAAATCACAGCCCGTGTAGGTCCCCCCTTGAGCAATGGACACTTCCTGAGCTTGGACAGCACCCAATCCCACGATTAAAATCATTCCGAGTGCCTTGCAGAGCACCTTTGGAAAAATCGGTTTCAATATCCTGCGCATTATTGATTCTTGGTCTTTTGGGCGAGGTAGCGGGCATACAAATCCTGGCAACGCTGTGCACTGTGGAATTGAATCACGCCGCGGTCTCCAATGTTGAAGTTGCTCGGCAACGTGGGGTCCGATTCAAAGGTGATCCTGTAATTGCGAGGATCAAATGAAGCCGGATCGAAGTCCTTTGAACTGAACGGAACTCCACCTTCTACCGCTGAAGGCGTCCCATTCAGGTCGGGATACCCTGCAGATTTTGTCTGATCTTCATTGAATACCCAAGCCTTAGTTGCCACAAATTCTTCAAATTCTGGGCCGGAGTAGGACTTGCCTGCAATGGTCGTTTTTACTGGCGCTTTCACCGCTTTTTGAGCGACCATTGGAGCCGAAACAAAGGCTGCGCACACCAATAGCAAGCAAGGAATGAGGTGGTTCTTGTTCATGGATTCCATCTTTCCAACACAAAAGTGGCTGTTGGAGTTGCTCGAAAGTAGCACATTTGCCACCCTTTGATTTCCCACCTTATGCGACTTATCGAGGTTCAAGACGAGAAAACCCGCAACGCATTTCACGCGGTACCCAGGCGGATCTATTCCGATGACCCCACGTGGATTCCTCATTTGAAACAGGATGTCGACAAGGTTTTCGACCCCAATGGCAACCGGCTTTTCAAAAAAGGCGGCAAAGCCAAACGCTGGTTGGCACAAGACGATGCCGGCGAATGGATTGGCCGTGTGGCCGCCTTCGTCAATCCGAAATACAGCAAAGGCATGGAGCAGCCCACTGGAGGTGTGGGCTTTTTCGAGTCAACCGACGATGACGCCGTAGCCACGATGCTCTTGGACGCAGCGGAAGCATGGCTCACTGACGAAGGCATGGAAGCCGTTGACGGCCCCATCAACTTTGGAGAGAAGGACAAATTCTGGGGACTGCTGGTCGACAATTTCGAAGCCATCCCGAGCTACGGCATGAATTACAACCGCCCGTACTATGAGCGGTTCTTCAAGTCCCGCGGTTACCAGGTCTACTATGAGCAGTTCGTCTTTGGCCGCAAAGTCAGCCTTAAAGTTGAAACCGCCTTTGAGCGAAAGCGCGCCCAAATTGAAGCCAGGGGCGGATACCGGGTGATCACAGCAAACGACCTGAACGAAGCGCAATTGGCTGAGCACTTCTGCACGGTTTACAACAACGCATGGGGCGGCCACCACGGCTTTTCAAAAATGCCCTTGAAGCAAGCGCAGCACACCGTCAAAACGCTGAAGCCCGTCATGGACAAGGACATCATCTTCTTTGCCTTACACCATGACAAACCCGTCGCGTTCTACGTGAACATTCCTGAACTCAATCAAATATTCCGTCACGTGGATGGCAATTTGAATGCTTGGGGCAAGCTCAAATTTCTCTATCATAAATGGCGGGGTACTGCCAACATCATGGTGGGGCTGGTCTTTGGCATCGACCGTGAATATCATGGTCAGGGTTTGGACGGCTTCCTCATCGACATTGCAGGAAAGCAATTGCAGGCCAAAGGGCGCTACTTGACGACCACATTGACCTGGATTGGAGACTTCAACCCCAAGATGATTCGCATTGCGGAGAATCTGGGGACGGAGCGTGTCCGAACCTTCCAAACCCTGCGTAAACTCTTCGATCCAGAGCGGCCATTTAAGCGCGTCCCCATTGCAAAATGAAGCCAGATTTCAGGGAAATGCCTCTGGGTGTTTGCCGGGTCGACATTCCCTCTATCTTTGCGCCCCCTTCTGGAAGCCCCAACGGGAGCAATCGGAGGAATTGGACACCCCCTAGCTCAGCTGGTTAGAGCATCTCACTTTTAATGAGAGGGTCCTGGGTTCGAGCCCCAGGGGGGTGACCAGCCCAGGTGCTGAAATTGGTAGACAGGCATGGTTGAGGGCCATGTGTCCTTTAGGGCGTGCGGGTTCGAGTCCCGCTCTGGGCACAAGCACTATTTGAGAAAGACCGCGATATACGCGGTCTTTTTTTTCGTCCCTTTGGGGAAACTCCTGTAGATTTTGCTGTTTGCCGACCTGATTTTGTGTCATTTACGGCTCACTTCGTGTCCGAAGTACACTCTTACTTACCTCATTATTAGTTAGTTAAGGTTGATTCGATTCGCCTGTGGCATTAGATTTGCTCCGCAGCCAAGCGTCCGTAATTCAAACTTGTAATGGGTAGAAAAGTCAATTTCATCGTCCTCACGGTGTTGGTCCTCATTTCATTCATCACCGGCATCACCGCCAGCCCTGGCGCGGATTGGGCCGAGGTCGTGGAGTCCAACCCGGGCGATGTAGCATGGATGGTGGTCGCCAGTGCTTTCGTGCTCCTGATGACGCCCGGTCTGGCCTTTTTCTACGGTGGCATGGTCGATCGAAAAAATGTGATCTCCACCATGCTACAGAGCTTTGTGGCCTTGGGGGTCATCAGTATTTTATGGGTGGTCGTAGGCTTTAGCCTATGCTTTGGAGACAGCATTGGGGGCATCATTGGAAACCCACTGACGTTTATGAATTTCAAAGGCGTCGGAGCGGCCCCGCACCCTGAAATAGGGAGCAGTATTCCGTTCCTTCTGTTCGCCTTGTTCCAATTGAAGTTCGCCATCATCACACCCGCCCTCATCACGGGAAGCATGGCCGGCCGCATCCGTTTTCGCAGCTACATCCTGTTTATGGTGCTGTTCTCCCTCTTCATCTATGCCCCCCTTGCCCACATGACGTGGCACCCCGATGGGCTGCTGATGAACTTGGGTGTACTCGACTTTGCAGGAGGCACTGTGGTGCACATGTCTGCAGGGTTTGCTGCCTTGGCAGGCGCTGTCTTTTTAGGCCCCCGCAAAAACCCCCGTTTGGACCACGCCAATATCCCCTTCATCATTCTCGGAACGGGGTTGCTGTGGTTTGGTTGGTTCGGGTTCAACGCCGGTTCAGCCTTGGGCGCAAATGATGACGCGGTTCTGGCCTTCGCCAATACCCACTTCGCCTCTGCCGCCGGCATGATCACTTGGATTTTCTTCGAGCGCTTTCAGGGACGAAAAATGAACGCTGTGGGCGCCTGTATTGGTGCCATTGTAGGTCTTGTAGCGATCACCCCCGCTGCGGGGTTCGTCACCATACAAGAGAGCATCCTCATTGGATTCACCGCTGCACTGGTCTCCAATTGGGCCATTGCCCGTCAAAAGCGCGGAGGCTTGGACGACACCCTTGACGTCTTCCCTTCTCACGGTGTTGGCGGTATGGTCGGCATGGTATTAACGGGTGTCTTTGCCTCAGAAGTCGGCCTAACCTCGGGAGAATACGCCACCTTTACTTGGCACCTCATCGCCTTGATTGGCACGGCTGTTTTCACCTTTGCAGGAAGCTATGGCATCTTCAGCTTGGTGGACCAGATCATTCCTGTGAGGGTCAGCGGATGGCAAGAAACCTTGGGGCTGGACGAAAGCCAGCACGGGGAGCAACTGGACTGACCGTCCACAATGCCATCGGCAAAACAGCTGCCAACTTCTGCTTATTCATCGTGGTAGCCAGCAGTTGAAGGCTATCTTTGTAGCACACGGCGCAGGCGTGTTCCCACAGTGGTAGAATCATGAAACCGCGCCAAACCCTATTCTTTTGACAGATTTCAATTCGCTCGGTCTGAGCGAACCCATTATGAAGGCCCTCGTTCCACTTGGCTACGAGACCCCTACCCCCATTCAAGCTCAAGCCATTCCTTACGTCCTCGATGGACGTGACGTTTTGGGTGTGGCCCAAACCGGAACCGGAAAGACAGCAGCGTTTTCGCTGCCCATGCTCCACAGGCTCAATCGAAAGCCACAAGGAGATGGCCGCCGCCCCATTCGGGGACTGGTATTGAGCCCCACACGCGAATTGTCGGCCCAAATCGGCGAGAGCATTCGGGACTATACGCCCAACCTCCCCATCACCCATACGGTGATTTTTGGTGGTGTGAAGCAAGGCAAACAGGTGGCCGCGCTCAAACGTGGTGTGGACATCGTGGTGGCCACTCCAGGACGACTGCTCGACCTGATCGACCAAGGCTTTATCAACCTCCGCCAATTGGAGTATTTCGTGCTCGACGAGGCGGACACCATGCTCGACATGGGCTTCATACACGACATCCGCAAGGTGATCAAACTGCTGCCACCCCGGCGACAGTCTTTGTTCTTCTCTGCGACGATGCCCCAGAACATTCAAGAACTGGCCGACACGATCCTCATCGACCCCGTCACGGTCGAAGTGGAGCGGCGCAGTTCCGCTGCGGAATCGGTGGACCAACGTGTCTACTTTGTACGTCAAGCTGAGAAAAAGCACCTGCTGGTCGATGTTCTCAAGGCCCCCGATGTATCGAGCGCTTTGGTCTTTACCCGCACTAAGTATGGCGCAGACAAGCTGGTTCGGCACCTTCGCAAAGAAGGGGTCCGGTCCGAAGCGATTCACGGCAACAAGTCTCAGCCCCAGCGCGAGAAGGCTATGAAGGCATTCAAGCGCGGCGATCTGGGTGTATTGGTGGCGACCGACATCGCCGCTAGGGGCATTGACGTGGACGACTTGAGCCACGTGGTCAACTTCGAAATCCCGAACATCCCCGAAACCTATGTGCACCGCATTGGCCGCACAGGAAGGGCTGGAGCAGAAGGCATCGCCATCTCGTTTTGCAACGAAGACGACGAGCGCACCTACTTGCGTGACATTCAACGGCTCATCCGCCGCGAGGTTCCACTTCATGTGGACCACGAGTACCATTTGGCACTTCCCGCGATCCCCTTGGACTCTGGAAAACCAGGAAGCAGTGGTGGCGGCGGGAAATCCCGCAGCAAAAAAGGCGGTGGCGGTGGCGGTGGCCGCGGCAAGGGCGGTCATCAAGGTGGCGGTTTTCGCAACCGGAACAGCCGCGACGGTCAAGCGGGGCCGAAGGGCAATCGCTCCGGGTCGGGCCGCAACAAACGCAGACGGCCAGGAGGAGGCGCTCCCAAAGGAGGGAACTCCGGGGGCGGCCAATAAACCTAATTCTGTCCATGCACCCCTGAGAGTTCTGGGGTGCAGCGCATTGAAACCGCTGAATCACGAGGGCATCATCCTAACTTGCCCCTGATGAGTGCATTCATCCCATCCATAGGCTGGATCAAAACGTATAGCCGAAAGGACTTCGCCGGAGACCTTCCTGCTGGCCTGACCGTTGGCGTCATGCTGGTTCCACAGGGCATGGCATACGCCATGATCGCCGGCCTTCCCGTTGTGTACGGCCTTTATGCTGCCCTCATCCCACAAGTGGTGTATGCCTTCCTCGGAAGTTCACGCCAACTCGCTGTCGGCCCGGTCGCCATGGACTCCCTACTGGTCGCCTCTGGCCTCACGGGACTTGCCGTAGTAGGGTCGGACCGGTACATCGAGCTTGCCCTCATGTTGGCGCTGATGATGGGGATCATGCAGCTCGCATTGGGCGCGCTGCGCATGGGCTTTTTGGCTCAGTTTCTCTCGCGCCCGGTCATCAGTGGATTTACCAGCGCTGCAGCCGTGATCATTGGACTGAATCAGTTGCCCAGTTTGCTGGGGATTCAAATGGAGCGCAGCGCCCAATTGCACGTCTTGATCTCTGAGGCGATCTCTGCCAGCTCCGATGTGCACCTGCCTACGGCTTTCTTGTCGGGAGCGGCAGTATTGGCCCTTATCGCTCTGCGCCGATGGGCACCCCGCGTTCCAGGCGCACTGGCAGTGGTGGCTGCAGGAATCGCCTTTCTCACCTTCGCAGGAGATAGTGACATGGGCATCCGTTCAGTCGGTGACATTCCTTCCGGACTTCCGGGCTTCCGCATGCCAGGGCTGTTGTGGGAAGACCTGCGCACCCTCGCCCCTGTAGCCGCTACGCTCGCCTTTATCGCCTTCGTGGAAGCCTATAGCCTGGCGCAAACCGTTGCCCAACGCAGGGCAGACCACGACATCAACGCCAATCAAGAATTGCGGGCCCTTGGCCTCGCCAACATCTTTGGGTCCATGTTCGGAGCCTACCCCACCACAGGAGGCTTTTCGCGCACGGCCGTGAATGAACGAGCGGGGGCCATGACCGGTGTGAGCGCCCTTATTTCGGCCACAGTCGTGGCTTTGACCCTGGTCTTCCTGACCCCAGCCTTCGGCAATCTGCCACAGTCAGTGCTTGGAGCGATCATTGTGGTGGCCATTGCCGGGCTGGTCGATGTGCGCTACGCCAGACAGCTTTTCAGCAGCCACCGCGAGGAGGCGCTCCTCCTGTTGGCCACATTTTGTCTCACCGCCTTTGGAGGCATGGTCATGGGCATTGGATCTGGCGTTTTTTTGAGTCTGGTGCTGACTGTTTTTAGGAGCACGCGGCCTCATGCGGCTGAACTCGGTGCGATTGCGGGCGTCTACAGGAATGTGGAGCGCTTTCCAAAAGCTCAACGGATCCCGGGTTGGCTGATCATACGCTACGACGGCCCCTTGCATTACGCCAGCCAGGCGCACTTCAAAGGGTTCTTGAAAGAGCGGCTCGATGCGCTCCCCTCACACAGCCAACCTGTGCATACGGTTCTTCTCCACGCAGAGTCAATCCCGTATGTGGACGCTTCAGCTTGTGCCATGCTCTCCGGTTTGATCGACGAATGGCAAAAACAAGGCGTCACCTTTAAGCTGGCCGGGGCCATTGGCCCCACCCGCGATGCCCTGCACCGCGCAGGACTCATGGACCGCATTGGAGCAGACCATTTCCACACAGGGGTTGAAGCGGCCTTGCAGGCGCAGGAGAATAGCCAACAACGGCAAATCGCCACCCAGACCGTCCTGTCCGAAGGCTAATCTCCTCATCTTTATTTCCGAAATTTGCACCCTATGAAAGTCGAACAGATTTACACCGGATGTCTCGCCCAAGGCGCCTACTACATCGAGTGCTGTGACGAAGCCGTTGTCATCGACCCGCTGCGGGAAGTCCAGCAGTACATCGACCGCGCGGAAGCGGGAGGCAAGAAAATCAAGTACATCTTCGAAACCCATTTCCACGCCGATTTCGTGAGTGGACACGTCACCCTGGCCGAAAAGACGGGAGCCCCTATTGTTTTTGGCCCCAATGCCCAACCCAAATTCCAGGCCCACATCGCAGAGCATGGAGAAGTCTTTCAGGTGGGCAAGGTGACCATCGAAGTCATCCATACGCCCGGACACACCATGGAGTCCACCACTTATTTGTTGCGCGACAAAGCGGGCAAGCCCCATGCCATCTTCACGGGCGACACACTGTTCCTTGGAGACGTAGGGCGGCCGGACTTGGCGCAAAAGTCTGCCGATATGACCCAAGAAATGCTCGCTGGCACCCTGTTTGACAGCTTGCGCAACAAACTCATGACTTTGCCCGACGAGGTGATTGTCTATCCAGGGCATGGTGCGGGTTCTGCTTGCGGCAAAAACATGAGCTCTGAGACTGTAGGCACCCTGGGTGACCAGAAGGCCAACAACTATGCGCTCCGAGCCGACATGACCAAATCAGAATTCGTTGCGGAGGTTACGAATGGCTTGCTCCCCCCTCCGGCGTATTTCCCCCTGAACGTAAAACTGAACAAAGAGGGCTACGTCTCCATCGACGAGGTATTGGCCCAAGGTGGCCGAGGCTTGTCTCCCGCAGCATTTGAGGCCGCAGCCAACGAAACCAACGCCGTGATCCTCGACGTCCGCAGCATGGATGCCTTTGCAACGGCACATGTTCCGCGCAGCACTTTTATCGGTCTTGACGGCAACTTCGCTCCTTGGGTAGGCGCTATGATCGTCGACGTCAAGCAGCCCATCTTACTCGTCACCGATCAGGACAAAGTGGAAGAGGCCATCACCCGACTTTCCCGTGTAGGCTTTGATCACGTTTTGGGCTACTTAGAAGGTGGCATTGCGGAGTGGAAGAAGGCCGGAATGGAGGTTGATGCGATCACTTCGGTTGGCGCTGAGGAATTTTCCCGGTTGCGCAAGAACAGCGACATCAAAGTCATCGACGTACGCAAACCCGGAGAGTACCTCTCAGAACACATCGTGGAAGCGGAGTCTATTCCCCTTGTAGCCTTGAACGGGCATTTGGCAGAAATCCCCGCAGAGGGAGACTTTTATCTCCATTGCCTGTCCGGCTACCGGTCATTGATTGCCATGAGCATCCTCAAAGCGCGTGGCTTCCACAATGGCACCAACGTCCTCGGCGGCTTCAACGCC
This sequence comes from uncultured Flavobacteriales bacterium, assembly GCA_905478795.1. Lineage (GTDB taxonomy): Bacteria > Bacteroidota > Bacteroidia > Flavobacteriales_D > Sanyastnellaceae > UBA8752. The sequence continues at coordinate 16,760 of CAJQJX010000023.1, read as the reverse complement.
ATCAAAGAGACAGACACTCCGTTGAGCGATTACGTTTGCCCTTCGACGCTCTAATTGTCTCGAGGCAGCAACACATGTCGGAGATAGCAGCTTAGGCTTTATTTTTGGCCCCCCAAAGCCGGCTAAGGCTGAAGGACCACCCACCCAGGTGGCGAAATTGGTAGACGCGCAGTCTTCAGGTGGCTGTGCCTTCGGGCGTGCGGGTTCGAGTCCCGCTCTGGGTACAAGGAAAGAGGCTCCAATAGGGGCCTCTTTTTTTTGTGCAGCTGTTGTTGTCTTTGGCGTTTCCCTCTTCAAATTGAGCACATCCGCCTCCCCTTGATCACTTGTTTGTTGTCGTTTCTCAACTATTGTGGCGATGACTGCGGGACAACTTCCACAGGGGCAAACATGGACCCGGAAGCTCCAAAGGTGTTGGCTACTTATGACATTCTGGGTGGCCCATCCGGCATCCGCACTGCCGCGTTGCTCAAACAGCATCTCGACAACGGGCAAACCCGAAAAGTGAGCATCTCAAATCAATGAAAGCCCGCACAGGGCTCTGAACCGACTTCTGATCAGGTGTACAAGACTCCTGCGGCAACCGTCAACCTCGTTCCCGGATCGACGAGGATAAACGAACCAGTTGCGCGGTTCCGGCGATAGTCGTCCACCAGCAACGGTGCTGCTGTTCGAATGCGTACCCGCGCAATGTCGTTCATGCCGATGCTTAGGTCCTCTTCCAGGCGGTGCAGCGTATTGATGTCCAGTTTGTAGACCACTTCTTTGACCACGGCCTTGACCTCGCGGGAAGTGTGGTGCAATTCGAAACGGATTCCGGGACGCATGGGCTGCTCACCCAACCAGCAAATCCTCGCGTCCAGGTCTTGGATTGAATCGGGCTGGTTGTTTTCGCGAACCAGCATGTCGCCTCTGCTCAAGTCGATGTCGTCCGCAAGGGTCATCACCACGCTCTGAGGCGGAAAAGCCATGTCCATCTGCTTGTCTCCAATCGCAATCGAGGTCACCTTGCTGCCCATCCCACTGGGAAGGGCCACGACGGCGTCGCCCACTTTGAACACCCCACCGGCCACGCGACCAGCATACCCCCGGAAGTCACGGTGTTCATCGGTTTGCGGACGCACGACATATTGAACCGGGAACCTACAGTCCTGCATATTCCGGTCCGCAGCCACATGTACGTTCTCCAGATGATTCAATAGGGTTGGGCCATCATACCAAGCCATCCGCTCTGAACGGTCGACCACATTGTCGCCTGCCAAGGCACTGATGGGAATGAACCGAATGTCCGGTATATCCAAGCGGCTGGAAAAACTGCGATAGAGGTCCACAATCTCATTGTACCGCGCCTCATCCCACTCCACCAAGTCCATCTTATTGATGCAGACGACCATGTGCTTGATGCCCAAGAGGTGGGCGATAAAGCTGTGCCGGTGGGTTTGCTCGAGCAAGCCCGCACGGGCATCGATGAGAATGATGGCAAGGTCGGCCGTGGAGGCGCCTGTCACCATGTTGCGGGTGTACTGGATGTGTCCCGGAGCGTCCGCGATGATGAACTTGCGCTTCGGCGTGGCGAAGTAGCGGTAGGCCACGTCGATGGTGATGCCTTGCTCCCGCTCGGCCCGCAGGCCATCGGTGAGAAGGGAGAGGTCGGCGCCATCCGTACCGCGCTGGTTGGAGGCCTGCTCGATGGATTCGAGCTGGTCTTCAAAGATGGTTTTGCTGTCGTACAACAAGCGTCCAATCAACGTGCTCTTGCCGTCGTCTACGCTGCCTGCCGTAATAAACCGAAGGAGTCCCTGTGCCATGATTTCTTGCTGCTCTATTCCTTATGAAGGGTTTAGAAGTACCCTTCCTTTTTACGGTCTTCCATGGCGGATTGACTCCGCTTGTCGTCCATTCGGCCGCCCCGCTCCGTCTTCCGGGCGGCGGCCACTTCGGCCACAATCTTTTCTAGACTGTCCGCATCGCTTTCGACAGCGCCGGTGATGGTCAGGTCACCCAAGGTTCTGAATCGAACCTGCAACTTTTCGGGAACCTCTTCTGGCCGCAGATTGAGGTATGCACTGTTGGCCAAAATCTGCCCTTCGCGACGGATGATCTCACGCTCATGGGCGAAATACAGGCTGGGAATGGCGATGTTTTCTCGGAGGATGTAGTTCCAAATGTCCAACTCCGTCCAATTGTTCAGTGGAAAGACTCGGAAATGCTCGCCGGGCTGGTGCTTTCCGTTGTACAAGTCCCACAACTCAGGACGCTGGTTCTTGGGATCCCACTGGCTGAAATCATCCCTGTGACTGAAGAAGCGCTCCTTGGCACGGGCCTTCTCTTCATCCCGGCGTGCCCCACCCACACAAGCATCGAATTGATGCGCCTCAATGGTAGAAATCAGTGCGGGCGTCTGGATGCGGTTGCGCGAGGCATTGAACCCCTTCTCCTCGGTCACTTCCCCCTTGTCGATCAAATCTTGGACACTGCCCACAATCAATTGTACCCCCAGCTCTTGAACGAGGTCGTCACGAAACTGAATCGTCTCAGGGAAATTGTGGCCCGTGTCGATGTGAACCAAAGGCATGGGGATCCGGGCTGGAGCAAAAGCTTTGCGCGCCAGGTGGGTGACGCAAATGCTGTCCTTTCCCCCGCTGAATAGGATGGCCGGGCGGTCAAATTGTGCCGCTACCTCTCTCAGTACATATATCCCCTCTGCCTCGAGCTCATCGAGGTGGCTCAAGTTGTAATCACTGCTCATTGCTCTGTTCTTTACTCACTGCAGTCCGCCCAATGTTTCCGTAGCGGAACCATGCCCGCTCATGGAAATAGTACAGCACCATTTTGAGGATGCTTTCCACGACCATGATTCCTCCGGCGGCTTTGACGTCCCCGAAAACCACATATACAAAAGTGAAGGTCGTGACCGATGCGATGACGCGCCAAGTAATGGTTTTGGCGATGTGCCGCTTTCGGGATTTCTTTTCTTCTAACATGTTAGTCCAACCCTACAAATGAGCGAATGGCTCCCACCCCCTCTTCTACCGAAACGTCTGTAGTGTCCAGGTCCAAATAATCGGATTCAGGAGCGCCATACGCTTCGGAATGATAATGCTCTCGTCCGCGGACCTCTGAGGTGTGTACAAACACCTCTTTGACAAATGCCCGGGCCTTAAACTCCTCTCGCAACCAACGGAAAGGAGCCACCACCGCAACGATCGCAATGCCCCCCTGACGGCTGAGATAGAGGGCGATGTCTTGGGCACGGCGGATGTTGGCTTCCCGGCCAGCCGGACTGTAGTCCGCATTTTCTGTCAACGCGCGGAGGTCGTCACCATCAACCAGAAAGGCATCTTCTCCAGCCTCCTGCAACGACTGCAACAGCGCACGCCCAACGGTCGACTTGCCTGCACCGGGCTGTCCGGTGATCCAAATGATAGGCCTCTCGTTGGTCATCACACAAATATAACCCCCTCTTCATCAGGAGTTGAGCTCAAAACCGAAGAGGATCAAAAAAAAATATCACCCTCAACTTCCTGTATTTAAGCGCATTACAATTTTTTCTTGATTTTTTTTTCAAGAAATGAAACCCTAAAGGAGGGGCCACAGTAAAGGGTAATGGTTTTGGTTACAGCCGCTCCCGCAAGGGAACAGGCGATTTGGTGAAACGAAGGGGCTCTCGAACGCGAGGGCCCTTTCTCATTTTATGCCCTTTTTGTTTTACGCCTTGCGCTTGAAGCGCACAAAGAAGTGGATCCAAAGGGAACGACTCAAACGCTGTATGGGCGGGAGGAGGACCAGCAGTGCAGCCACCCCCGAATACAGAAAGGTTTCCGGCTGGTCAAACATCCCAGTAAACTCGATCCATCCCAAGGCCCCAAAGGTGTAAAGTGCCACGAGTACGGCCACCCAGAGGGCCACTGTCATACCATAATTGACATATGCCGCACCAAAATAAAAGCCGGGCTCCCGCAGGAAATTCTCTCCGCATTTTGGACAAGCAGGATGCAGTGCATTGATGGTGCGCCATCGATAAGGATTGCGCACTGTGAACAGGCGTCCCTCGCGGCAAGCAGGACAGTGGTTGCCAAGAATGCTCGCGATGAATGAACGTGGGGACTGCACCCTACAAAAGTACCGACGGCAGGGGTTGGTCCGACCCGCCCGTCAACCTTCCAACTGCTGCAAGGCTACCATACCATGGTAAACCCCTTTTGCCGCCATCAGCTCCTCATGGCTGCCCGATTCCGCGATGCGACCACACTCCATAACGATGATGCGGTCAGCCCGCCTTACGGTGGACAGACGATGGGCAATCACCACTGCAGTCCTGTCTTCCATGACCCGCTCTATAGCGGCTTGAACCAAACGCTCTCCTTCGGCATCCAAGGCGCTGGTGGCCTCATCGAGCACCAAAATGGGAGGGTCGTGGTACAAGGCCCGCGCGATGGCAAGACGCTGACGTTGGCCACCTGAAAGTCTTCCACCACCGTCTCCTATCGTCGTTTCAAAACGTTCTGGAAGTTGGTCGATGAACTCCATGGCGTGGGCAATCTCTGCGACGGTCTGAACGCGCTCAGCATCGAGGCCCTCATCGAACAAGGCGATGTTCGCCGCTACCGTGTCGTTGAACAGCAGCGGGTCCTGGGTCACAAATCCAATCTTGCTCCTCACCGCTCCGGTTGCAGCCTCACGCAGGTCCAGGCCATCCATGCGGACATGCCCTTGTTCTGGATCGTACAACCTGAGCAACAAACGCGCGACTGTGGTTTTCCCGCTGCCCGAAGGCCCCACCAAAGCGACAGTCTCCCCTTTTTTAACCGTCAAACTAAAACCGTCGAGTGCCCATTCTGAAGCACCGGCATAACGGAAGCTGACCTCATCCAAACGCACCTCATCTTGAAAATCCACGGGGACCGGTACGGCCGGTTCGGCGACAGTGACTTCGGCCTGAAGCACTTCATCCAAACGGTCGAGCGACGCCGCTCCTTTTTGGACTTTAAAAATGGCATCGCTCAACGAACGTGCTGGAGGTATGATTTGACTAAACACCACCAAGTACCCAATGAACAACTCACCTTCGAGCCCTTCTCCGCTCAACACGAGTCGCCCCCCCACAGCAAGCAGGATCGCGATGACCGTCATAGAGACAAACTCACTCACTGGCGAACTCAGGTACTCCCGCTTGTAGAGCTTGCGCATCAGCTGGAAATACCCTTCGTTGTGTTCTGCGAAACGGCCCCGAAATCGCGGGGCAGCATCAAAGGCCTTGACCACCATCATGGCGCCCAGCGTCTCTTCCAGTCTGCTGATCAAATCTCCAAGACGCGCCTTTCCCCTTCCGGCGGCACCCCGAAGCGCTGTGGCAATACGTGAAATAATGAACCCCGACACCGGCATGAATACCAAGGCAAAAAGGGTGAGTTCCCAACTGATGGCAAACAAGGTCACGAGGGACAGCACAATCATGATCGGCGCCTTGAACAAGACTTCCAGCGTCCCGATGACGCTGAACTCCACCTCCATCAGATCATTGGTCATTCGGCTGATTAAGTCGCCTTTGCGCTGCTCGGTAAAATACCCGACAGGCAGGGCCAGAATGCGATCAAACAACTGGCTACGCATGTCTCGAGCGACACCAGTCCGGATGGTCGCCAAGCTGTAGAAGGACAAATAAGTGACGGCATTCTTGATCAAGGCCAATACCGCGATGGCCCCGCACATGACGAGCAAGGCCTGCTCCGAGCCGTTCGCCGCAACGTACTGGTCCAAAGCGGAAGTGACCCGGTCAAATACTGCAGGGGTACTCCCCCCGGTTTCCGCCGAGCCATCCGTGCGAAACAGGATTCTCAAAAAGGGAACAATGGCCAAAAAGGTGAAGAGCGAGAGGACCGAACCGAGGGCATTGAATACAATGTTCCCAATGAGGTTCAGGCGATAGCGCAACACCAGCCCGAAAAGGTCCTTGAACCTCCTCATGCTCCGGTCGTCCCGATATAGTTGTGCGGAGTGATGGCCCGCAATTCAGCCCGCACAGTATCCGACACCGGAAGTCCGGTGATAAAGGCTGCGATCGAATCCGCGTCGATGCTGGCATTGCCGCGGGTCAGGTCTTTGAGCAACTCATATGGCTTCTCGACCCCTTCCCGGCGAAGAATGGTCTGAATGGCTTCGGCGACCACTGCCCACTGTGATTCGAGGTCCGCCTGTAGCCTGGCCTCATTCAACACAAGCTTGCCCAACCCTTTGCGCAGGGCATTCAACGCCACCAAACTGTGGCCAATGGGCACCCCGACATTGCGCAAGACCGTGCTGTCTGTGAGATCGCGCTGGAGCCTACTGATGGGAAGTTTTCGGGCCAAGTGCCCCAATAGAGCATTGGCCATCCCCAAGTTTCCTTCGCTGTTTTCGAAGTCGATCGGGTTGACTTTATGCGGCATGGCTGAAGACCCCACTTCTCCTGCGACCACCTTTTGCTTGAAATAGTCCAAGCTGATGTAGTGCCAGATGTCGCGGTCCAAGTCAATGAGAATGGTATGGATCCGCTGCAGTGCATCGCACCACGCTGCGAGGTAATCGTAATGCTCGATCTGCGTGGTGGGGTGGCTGCGGTGAAGGCCGAGCTCCTCTTGCACAAACTGCTCTGCAAAAGCGTGCCAATTCACCTCGGGGTAGGCCACATGGTGCGCGTTGAAGCCACCTGTTGCGCCACCGAACTTGGCCGCAAATGGAACCGCTTCGAATTGAGCCACTGCGTGGTCCATGCGCTCCACAAAGACGGCAAGCTCCTTGCCCAACGTTACCGGGCTCGCCGGCTGGCCATGTGTTCGCGCCAGCATGGGCACCGCCGCCCATTGCTCGGCCAATTGGGCGAGGTCATCGCGTACAGACTGCAGGGCGGGCAACAACACATCGGTGGTGGCTTCGGCCATAGACAGTGGTATGGCCGTATTGTTGATGTCCTGCGACGTCAATCCAAAGTGCACGAATTCCGACCGTCCGTCCAGTCCCAATGACGCCAATCGGTCCTTGATGAAATACTCTACGGCTTTGACATCGTGGTTGGTGGTCCGTTCGATGCCCTTGACCTCTAGGGCGCCTTCAGTATCAAATTCCACATAAATGGCGCGAAGCCCATGGACTTGCTCGGCTGTCAGTTCCGGCAGTTGGGCCAGCCCTAAACCGTGCAAAGCGATGAAGTACTCGACCTCCACGCGGATGCGGTATTGAATGAGGCCAGCCTCGGAGAAATAAGCGGCCAAAGGCTCAGTGTGGCGACGGTAACGGCCATCAATCGGACTGATGGCATGAAGGGCTGCATTTTCGGACATCGCTGCGGGCGGGTTGAACGCCGAAATTACAGACTGAAGCTCAGGCGACACTTACCTTTCGCATATGTTGATACACACCGTTTCGCACGGACTTTTCAAGCTCGATGGTGGCGCCATGTTCGGCGTGGTCCCCAAGCCGCTCTGGTCCAAGGCTCACCCAACCGATGAACGAAACCGATGTGACTGGGGTTTGCGCTCCTTACTCATTGAAGAAGGTGACCGCCTTATGCTTGTCGACTGCGGCATGGGAGACAAACAGGACCCGAAGTTCTTTTCCCATTACATGCCTCAACCACAGGACCTCGATGTCCAGCTGCATGCTTTGGGATATCAACGCAGCGACATCACCGATGTCTTTTTGACGCACTTGCATTTTGACCACTGTGGCGGTGCCATCCGGAGAAGGTCAAGTGATCCCGACACATTCGAACCCGCCTTCTCCAACGCCATTTTTTGGAGCACCGAACGCCATTGGCAATGGGCCACTGACCCGAACCCGCGAGAAAAGGCGAGCTTCCTCAAGGAGAACATCCACCCGCTTGAAGCTTCCGGACAGCTTCAGTTCATCCCCCGGGCCGAAGGAACCACCGATACCCGGCAGCCCATTCCGGGATTTCCAGACCTGGACGTGCTGTTCGTAGATGGGCACACCGAAAGCCAAATGTTGCCCCTACTGAAGAAAGACGGGCGCAAGGCCTTGTTTACTGCGGACCTCTTGCCAGCGACCACCCACATCCCCACAGCGTGGGTGATGGGCTACGATACCCGGCCTTTGTTGACGGTCACAGAAAAAGAGCGCATTTTGACTTGCGCAGAACGTGAGGAATGGACGCTTTTGTTTGAGCACGACGCCCACAATGAGGCCGCTACTGTGCACCGCACGGAAAAAGGCGTTCGCCTTCAGAGGGCAGGAGCGCGGAGCGACTTTGGCTGGTAGACTCAGTTCCGGAGTCCGGAAAGGCAAGTCCGTACAATACCTGGCCCTGTGTAGACCATGCCACTGTACACTTGAACCAAATCTGCACCCGCGTCTATCTTCTCTTGGGCCGAAGGGCCGTCTTCGACGCCGCCTACGCCAATGATGGCAAAGTCCCCGCGGTCGCGCAGATAACGGACCACCTCTGTGCTCCGCTTGCGAACAGGGGCGCCACTGAGCCCTCCTGCACCAACGGCCTCCACTTGAGCGCCCGGCATCTGCAGCCCCTCTCGGGAGATGGTCGTATTCGTGGCAATCACCCCTTCGATGCCCGTATCAGCGACCAACCCCACAATGTCATCGAGTTGGGCATTGCTCAAATCGGGCGCAATTTTCAAAAACACAGGACGCTGAACTTCTTGGGCTCTGTTGTACTCCTGCAAACGGTTCAACAGCGCTGTCAATGGAGCCCTGTCCTGCAATTCGCGCAGCCCGGGGGTATTGGGAGAACTCACATTCACTGCGAAATAATCGACGTAGGGGTGCAGTCCCTTGAAGCACGTGAGGTAATCGTCAGAGGCCTTTTCGTTTGGGGTGACTTTATTCCTGCCAATGTTGCCCCCCACGATCAGGCCTTTGGGCCTGTCCTTTAAACGTTCGACCAACCCTTCGAGCCCCCCATTGTTGAAGCCCATTCGGTTGATCAAGCCGCGGTCCTCTTTAAGCCTAAACAGCCGCGGCTTTGGATTGCCAGCCTGGGCCTTTGGGGTAATGGTGCCCACCTCGACAAAGGCAAACCCCATGGTCGAAAGCTCCTTGAGCCACTTTCCGTCTTTGTCGAAGCCGGCAGCCAAGCCAATGCGGTGCGGAAATTTCAGGCCGGCTACCTCTGCGGCATCACCAGGTGCCGTTGTCACTCCCAAAGAATGGCGCAGAATGCCCCCAAAAAATGGTGTCTTCAAGGCCAACCTGAACAGACCCATGGTTCTGTAGTGGGCCTTTTCGGGATCCATCAAGAACGCCAAAGGGCGCAAAAAGCGCCGGTAAATCAAGTCTCCGAAGGATGCTGCTCTCATGGATGGCAAAGATGTTAATAAACATGTGGACACGGAAAATGAACCCTCCGCGATAACCCCCTTCAAGTGAGGATAGATTTGACACAGTCTGAAAGATGTTGTTCAACTGGGGAAAGAAAAAACTCAAGCCTGAAGAGGTAGCACGGATGTTTGTCCATGCAACCCTTGACAGCATTGAGGATGCCTGGCCAGAAGTGTTAGGCTTGTTGCGTGAGACGCCACACTTGGAACGCGCTCCGGAAATAGAGGAATCTGAAGTAGGTCCTTTCTTGTTGGTCGTGATGGCTGGCAACCTCGATTTCATCCCGCACTTTTTTGATACTGGAACCGATCAGGTGCTCGTCGAGGCGATTCTTGCAGAGTTGTCCGTGCAACTCGAGCTCCCCGTCCAGCAATTGGCACCCAAGATTTCGAAAATGCGTGACGCCATGGTCAAGCTCAACCAGCCTTCTAAGAAGACTTTGAGCGCTATGTCACGCGGAGTGTACATTGGGTATGGGCTCAACGATTGTCAAGAAGAGTATTTCCGCTCTCTGTCCGTACCCAACCCCCGTTTCTTGATGCAAATGGAGGACGTGCTGCAGCATTTCCTGTGGGATTGGTCCGCCTTCAATGAGCAGTACCGGGTTCACGCGCAGAGCTATCAAAGCGCCACGGTTTAAGCCGCCTCCCCTATTTACCCCCTTCTGTCCATCTCTCTGGCTTGGTCCCTGTCCTTGATGGTGTGCCGCTTGTCTACCAATTTTTTGCCCTTGGCCACAGAGATGTCCAGCTTGGCATAACCGCTGCTCGAAATAAACAGCCGGGTCGGCACCACCGTTACCCCCACGTCACGCAGCTTTCTCTGAAGCTTGTTGAGTTCAGTTCGCTTCATGAGCAACTTCCGAATGCGACGCGGCTCATGGGTGACATAGCCGGCATTCCCATAAGCGTCGATGTGCATATTGAAGATGAACAACTCGTCTCCATCGAACTTGCAATAAGCCTCTACAATGCTCGCTTTTCCTCCTCGGATGCTCTTGATTTCGGTACCGCGGAGCTGTATGCCCGCCGTGTAGCTGTCCGTCAGGAAGTAGCTAAAAGCTGCCTTTTTGTTCTTGATCTCCACGGACATGGTTTCGAAATTACGGCCAACTGCTCAAGAGGCAACCTTTTGAAATCCCTGCTCGTTATCTCGCCGCAAGAGAACTGTGACTTTATTTGCATCGACATCAACGACCATTCACAATTTGGCCTTCACCAAACACATTGCACTCTCCTTGCTGATCACCTTCTCGGGATGGGGAGTGCATGCTCAGACCGTAGGACTTTTTGAGAACGGCCCGGAATCATTTGATGGTTACACGCTGGTTTCGGCGAATGGCGCGACCAGAACACATTTAATCGACAACTGCGGACGGGTGATCAACCAGTGGGACAGTGATTACCGCGCGGGAGAATCGGCTTACCTCCTCGATGACGGTTCCTTGTTGCGCACTGCCCGCATCAATAGCCAGACCTTTAATGGCGGTGGAATCGGAGGCCGCATCGAGCGGTTTAACTGGGAGGGCGATTTGATATGGAGCTATGAACTGGCCACCGATACGACCCACCATCACCACGACATGGCTTGGCTCCCCAATGGCAATGTGGTGCTGATGGCCTGGGAGTACAAGAGCCCTGAAGAAGCAGCGGCGGCTGGCCGGATTGCAGACGGCCCGTTGTGGCCGCCTATGCTGGTTGAAATCGAGCCCAACGGTCCAGAAAGCGGCAATGTGGTATGGGAATGGCATGCCTGGGACCACCTCATCCAAGTCAGCAATCCGGACCTACCCAACTATGGTCTACCGTCAGAAAACGTGACCCGCTTTGACGTGAATTACGGCAATGTCTCGGGCGGTGGATTTCCAGGGGGCAACGCAGGTGGTGATTGGTTTCATTGCAATGGTTTGGACCATGACCCCACACGCGATCATTTGATGCTGAACTCTCGCAACTGGTGCGAGTTTTACATCATCGATCACGGCACCACCACCGAGGAAGCTGCGGGACCAGCCGGCGACCTGCTCTACAGATGGGGCAATCCCCAGACCTACGGACGAGGAGACGAGGAAGACAAGGTCTTCTACCAACAACACGATGCCCACTGGCTGGTGGACGAAGCACCCGCCATCAATGGTGGCGACCCTGCTCAAACTGTACTCGTCTACAACAACGGCAATGGAAGGCCCGGCGGAACCGGGAGTTCAGTGGACGAATTGACCCTGCCATGGGACAGCGACAACGGGGCATATTTGCTGCCTTCAGCCACCGATACAGAGGAAGCTTTTGCGCCGGCCGGACTCGATTGGATGTGGCCCGAAAACCCAAGCTCGGCGTTTCACAGTTCTAACATTAGCGGGTCTCAAAGACAACCCAATGGCAACACTTTGATCTGTGAAGGCTCAAGCGGTCACCTGTTCGAAATCACGCCCGAGGGGGAAATCGTTTGGGAGTACATCACGGCCTACAGTCAATTCGGGGCGGCGACTCAAGGTGAGAACCCCTTTGGAAACGCCACTTTCCGCGCCTACCGCTATGCTCCGGACTACGGGGCTTTTGAAGGGCGCGACATGACGCCAGGAGAACCGGTCGAACTCAACCCCCTGCCCTTCGATTGCGCCCTGTATCCTGCGCCGGTTGACACCACTACGGGCATCCCCAACCACGACTCAGTGCGCCTTTGGTCTGCATACCCCAACCCTTCAAATGGTGGATTCACCATATCCAGCCCGGAAGCCGGCACGTGGACCCTTACTGATGGACTTGGACGCACATCTGCACAAGGGAACCTTTATGCAGGCAACTCCTTTTACACCAACCATCACATCCCTGCAGGTATGTTCGTACTCGCGCTCTTTGATAAGGGTGGCCACCTCATGGGCAAACCACAACTGCACATCATTCGCTGACATACACTGACCAAAATCGCAACATGAACCGTTTTCTCATACCCCTCCTTTTACTCAGCGCCAATGTGTTTGGTCAAAACACGGTCGGCACCCTCTCTTATGATCCCGCATTGTACACCGATGGGTACACCATGATCTATCCGCACAACCAAAACCGCGCCATGCTCTTGAATGCATGCGGGGAAGTCGTGCATGACTGGACATTGGACATTGACCGCCGGCCAGGCAACACATCTTACTTGCAACCCAACGGAGACATCATCATGACTTCTCGCCCAGCCTCAATTGGCGAGGACGCCATTTGGGCCGGTGGCGGTGGTGCCACGATTGAACGCCGGACTTGGGACAATGACGTGCTGTGGAGCTTTACCGCGAACAACGATAGCGTGCGCTTGCACCATGACATTACTGTCACACCAGAGGGCAATGTGATCGCCATTTGCTGGGAGGCCATTGACAGCTTAGAGTGCATTGCCAATGGCCGCAACCCGGAGCTGCTTGAGGGAGGTGTTTTGTGGAGCGACAAACTCATCGAGCTTCAGCCCGACACCCTGGGCGGCGCAGACATCGTCTGGGAATGGCGGGCTTGGGACCACCTTGTCCAAGACTTCGACAGCACCAAAGCCAACTATGGCGTGGTGGCTGACAATCAACAGCTGATTGATGTCAATTACGGCAGCATCGGCAGCCAGCCACGCGATTGGCACCACATGAATGCCATCGACTACTTTCCTTTTTACGACACAGCTGGCCAGATCATCGTCAGTGTCCCAACCTTCAACGAAGTCTGGGTTATTTGGCACGATTACCAGTTTAGCGACGACCTCATCTGGCGCTGGGGCAATCCCGCTGCTTACCAACGCGGTGACAGCACGGATCAAAAGCTCTTTTACCAGCACGACATTCACTGGGGCAATGGATTGGGTGTGAACCCTGGCAACCCGGACTTCACGAAGTTCTTTGTCTTCAACAACCGTGTGCCCAATGTCGACACCACTGGAACCCACAGTGAAGTGGCGGTCATTTCTCCCATTTTCGATGAGTACGACGGCGGCTATGCCTTCAACACCAGCACCGGACAGTGGGGACCAGAAGACTTCGAATGGACCTACACCCAACCCGGATTGAACAGCACAGGATTGAGCTCCTTCCAACGCTTGGGCAATGGTGGAAGCCTCATCTGCAACGGCCGCACCGGCGAAATCACCGAAATCACTGAAGACGGTCAGACTGCTTGGGAATACCGCACACCACTTTTGCAAGGCGCTCCCGTGGCGCAAGGCACGGAATTGGCGTTGAACAACAACCTCACTTTCCGGGCGGACCGTTACCCTGCCGCCTTCCCCGCTTTTGCAGGACAGGACTTGTCCTCTGGAATGGTGATCGAAGTTGACCCCACGCCGCTTGAGGTGTGTCAACCTTTGGCATGCGAAAACGAACTGGCTTGCAACTTTGGAGAAGCCGGCGACTGCGTTTATGTGGATACCGACATCGATGTGGTGGGGCCCATCATGCTTGGCCTGGTGGACACCGTTTTATGTCCCAACGGCTATGAAGTTACCGACGACGGATTCGTCACTTTGGTGCCTTCTTCTGGCGGAATGGATGCCGGTTACGAATGGTTCATCACACCTGAAGTCGCGGACTTGATGTTGGCTACAGGTTTTGACATCCTCTACAATGACTTGATTTCGCAGAGCGTGTATGTGTGTGGCACTGAACTGACCGCTGTGAGTGGGTTTTTCGGAGACACCCTCACCACAGTCTATGATGGAACGGGATGGTATTGGCCACTCTACAATGGTTATACAGCTCCTGCAAGCAACTTCGACTTTGGATGCAACGACCCGGAAGCGTGCAGTTTTGACCCCTGTGCCCTTCCTGACTCGAGCCTGTGTACGGAGCTCACAGCCACTTTTACAACGTCTCCATTCTTCCAAATCACAGTTTCTGGTGGCACCCCGCCTTACAACTTCACAGTTACCGATGGCGACTTGAACGCCACCGGCTTTCCTCCAGTCACAAACGACGACGGCATTCTTGCACTCGTAGGGGGACCCGACGGCGTGTACTGTTTTCAAGTGGAAGACGCCAACGGTTGCACTGGCCTGTTTTGCGACACACTCGGGACCGTATCTGTGCTCGAGGAGCAGCTCAGCGCTTCATTCTCCATTTTCCCCAACCCCACTTCATCCTCGGCCCAATTGATGTTCCCTACGGATTGGAATGTTCAAGAAGTGCTGATTCGCGATGCGGCAGGACGTTTGGTGACCTCATACGCCGCGCCTCAGAAAGGACAGGGCATTCAAGTCGAGGATCTGGAGCAAGGCACATACCTCGTGGAGGTGCGCCACACTCAAGGGTCGGCCTCACGAAGGCTTGTGGTCGCGCGATAAAAGCCGCGCTACATTGCGGACAATGCCTAACGACAACATTCTTGCACTCAGGGAAGGTGCGGTCCTGACATTAACCTTGAACCGGCCTGCTGCATTCAACAGTTTCACGCAGCCCATGGCCGCAGCCCTTCAAGAACAACTACGTTCAGCCGATGCTGATGCATCGGTAAGGTGCGTGGTTTTGACGGGGGCTGGCAAGGCCTTTTGTGCAGGGCAGGACTTGAAGGAAATCACGGGTGAGGACGCTCCCACGTTCGAAGAGATTGTGGGCGGTTCCTATAACGCCACTGTGCGGCTCATTCGAGGGCTCAAAAAGCCCGTGGTCGCCGCGGTCAACGGCGTTGCGGCAGGTGCGGGTGCCAACATCGCCTTGGCATGCGACCTGTGTGTGGCTGCCGAAGGCGCCAAGTTTATTCAGGCTTTCTCCAAAATCGGGCTCATTCCCGACAGTGGCGGCACATGGATGCTTCCCCGGCTAGTGGGGCTGCAGCGCGCCACGGCCCTCGCCTATCTAGGAACACCTGTAGCGGCTGAAGATGCGGCTGCCATGGGCATGATCCACCAAGCCATTCCCGTGGAGGAATTTGAAGCTGGTGTTATGGCATTGGCCACCCATCTGGCCGCGATGCCTACGCAAGGCTTGGCCCTGACCAAGGAAGCCTTCAACCGGGCTTTCGAACAGGGATTCAGTGCCCAACTCGAGACCGAATTGGAACTTCAAGGCACAGCTTCCCGTACACGGGACTACCAAGAAGGTGTGTCGTCCTTCCTCGAGAAGCGCAAACCTACTTTTAATGGCCATTGATCATGGAAGACCATTCCGATACCAGCTCCGGCTGGATTGACTGTGAGGACCGCCTCCCAAGCAATGGGCAGCGCGTCTTGGCCGTGGTACCAAACAATGAAGTCTTGATGCCAGGAAAGGCGAGCTTTGAGATGCGGGACGTGATTGTGCTCCGCTTCATGGAGAATTTCTTTTCCTCCCAGTCTGACCGTGCCGACAGCCATGGCCGTCACTTTTGGTCAGGAGAAGGCGCTTCGAATCAGTACTTCAAGGCCGTTACCCACTGGATGCCCATGCCCCAAGCTCCCCGTCCCACCGACGAGGATCAGGATGGCCGCGATTAAGCGCTGGTCCTAACGCGATTTTACTGGGAAAAAATGTCCCGCTACGCCCAAAAAGACATGGGGGTCTCCAGCGATATCGATGGAATAAACTGAAGCGAAATACCAATCTTGTCGCTCGGCCAATTGTGCTCCGGCCGCACCCGCGATTTGGCCCAACCCCTTGCGCAACTTTTTACCCAATTCCGTTTCTCCCGGAACATCGTCTGCCAATTCCTCCTGAACATGGTGAGAAAGGAACACTGAGAAAGACGCGCTGTCTGGGTTTGTGACGTACAATGCGCCGGCCGCCAGCACAGCGAGGAGGATCAGATAGAGGGATTTCATGGCTGAGAATTGATGATGTGAAATGCTTGAACAGCATAGATGGCTGCTGTTTCCGTCCGCAAACGGTGCTCCCCCATGGTCACAGGCGTAAAGCCACTCGCTCCAAAGCGCTCAATTTCTTCGGGACTAAAATCACCTTCGGGCCCAATCGCGATCACAGCGCCTTTCCCCTTGGGAAGGGCCTGAACGATGGACTGTCGCTCCCACTCAGGGTGCTCAGGCACAGGACAATGCGCCAATCCGCGCCACACACCTTCCTCCAGTGCTTCCAAAGCCGTTTGAAGTGGAGCAGCCGGCGCCAGTTCTGGCAACCACGCCCTTCTCGATTGTTTCATAGCCTCTACCAAGGTGCGGTGCCAGCGTTCATACTTCTCGACCTTGCGCTCGCTGCGCACCGTCCAAATGGGTTGAATCCGTGAAACCCCACATTCACAGGCTTTTTCCAAAAACCACTCAAACCGATCCGTGTGTTTGGTCGGGGCGACCAGCAGCGTCAGGTGCGGTGTGGGTTCTGGATGGCATTCCGGCGCGCCCACCATGAGCAGTGCTTCTCGCTTTCCCATTGAGACCACTTCGGCAGGAAAGACAGCGCCGCGGCCATCCGCCAATTCCACTGAGTCACCCAAACGCGCCCGCAACACCTGAACGAGGTGGCGCGCTTCGTCTGGCCC
>CAJQJX010000022.1 GCA_905478795.1 uncultured Flavobacteriales bacterium | reverse complement strand
TCTCCCACCTTCATGGACCGGTAAATCTGACCGACATCACTGGAGCTACCGTCTCCATCCCGAAAGGATGTGAAGTACAACGTGCTGCCATCGGGCGTCACAATGGGTGCATAATCTGCTCTGCTGCTGTTGAGGGCATCCATTGGTGTGATGTCCATACGCACAGGATCCAGCACACATTTCGAAGCAAACTCACACTCTTCCATGACCTCCAAAGCCCGTTCGTGTCTGTAGTCACGCTTGGGAAACCGTTCGGCCATCACTTCAGCAAGCGCCTTGGCTTCGGAAAAATGATAGGCATTCTGCAAGACCTCAACCCCAAGCTGCAAAGCGTCTTCTGGTGGCAAAGTCTCTTCGATGGAAAAAGCATTGTAACGCGAAGCGAAAGGGCCGTTCACAGCCATGTGCACCAGAGGTACCGCCTCTTGTATTCTACCAGGAATGGCCTGCAAGCACAAAGCCCACTTAAAGGCAAAATTGCGGTTGTCAGGAGCTTCCTTAAACAGCACTTCCATTAAATCCGCAGCCTCAGACCAATTCTCCTCGATGATCAGACGGTTCGCCTCAGTGTACGTCTCCGCCACATTGACTTCTGACTCCACCACAACCCCATCCATCAAATCAATCGGAGAAGGCCACCGAGAACTGTGGTCCAACTGTCCGCTTGCGGACACCAGAACCAAAAGCCCAAGGGCGAGGGTAGAAATTCGGAGCATCATGTTGGACGCAAATTAGATGACAGAGACAAATAAATCCGTCAACCAAGCCCTCTGATTATAGCAGGTAAAGTCCTACAAATGCACAAGTTTTCCTCAAACGGGGCTTCGGTGAGGGTCAAACCCTTCCAAATAGTCCCCTACCCGGCGCACAAAACTGCCCCCCAGCTGACCGTCCACCACACGGTGATCATAGCTGTGGGAAAGGAACATCATGTGCCTGATGGCGATCACGTCCCCCTCTTCCGTTTCGACCACTGCCGGCTTCTTGCGGATCGCCCCCAAGGCCAAAATGCCTACTTGTGGCTGGTTTATGATGGGGGTCCCAAAGACATTTCCAAACGTACCCACGTTGGATACCGTGTAGGTGCCCCCACTGATTTCGTCTGGCTTCAAGGCCCCTGTTCTCGCGCGGTGAGCAAGATCATTCACCACGGTAGCCAATCCATTGAGGTTGTAACGGTCCGCATTGCGGATGACGGGTACAATCAAATTGCCCTCCGGTGTAGCTGCGGCCAGACCTATATGGATGCCTTTCTTTAGGATGATGCGGTCACCGTCAATGCTGGCGTTGACTCCGGGAAAATCACGAAGCGCCTTGGCCACTGCTTCAATAAAAAACGGCGTAAACGTGAGCTTTTGACCGGTCTTCTCTTGGAAGGTGTTTTTGTTCTTGTTCCTCCAGTCGACAATGCGGGTCACATCTGCCTCTACAAAGGAGGTCACATGAGGACTGGTCTGCACACTGCGCACCATGTGGTCTGCAATGAGCTTTCGCATGCGGTCCATCTCCACAATTTCATCCTCACCACTGATTGAGGCTGCTGGCGCAGCCGCTTTTGGAGCGGGAGCAGATACCGGTGCCGGCGCAGACTGCTGCTGGCCACGGGATTCTATGAAAGCGCGCATGTCGCTTTTGGTCACCCGCCCATTCTTTCCAGAACCTGCAATGGCATCCAATTCTGCTTGAGAGACCCCTTCCTTTTCGGCCATACTTCTGACCAAGGGACTGTAAAATCGACCGCCGCTCATGCGGGCAGGCTTTGCTTCACCTAGAGCACCATTTGATGCCACCAATGGTGCCTCTAGGGTGGCCACTACATCTTCTGCAGGAGCTGGTGCCGGAGCTGACGCTGGAACAGGTGCAGGTGCTTTTTCAGCAGGTGAAGGTGCTGTTGCTGCCATCTCCACGGCTGGCTCGCCTTCAACCGCGAATTCAGCAATCGGCTGGCCTACCAGGACGACATCGCCCTCTGAAACGAGGCGCTTGACCAAAACCCCATCTTCTGGGGCAGGGACTTCTGAGTCGACTTTATCCGTCGCAATTTCAATAAGCGGTTCGTCTGCTGAGACACGCTGGCCTTCTTCGACCGACCATCTGATGATGGTCGCCTCAGCCACGCTCTCGCCCATTTTCGGTAGAAGGATCTCCATGGATGTATTGCCCGGAGGGGGTTTGATGTACGGCCCCAAAGGTACACACCAGCATACCTTGATTTTGCCCCTTTACATCAATCCATTCTCAAGTTCATCAACAACTCCAAATCCCTCATCCAACCAAAATCTGACGCATGCCTCAAATCCAGCCGCCTCGCCTCTTCTGGAGTCAGCGCGCGGTCACCTGTACCCGCAAACAGGGCGCCTTCGGCCATCTCTGGCAGCCTTTCTGCACCATCCCAGCCACCATGAAATCCTATCCAGGTCATCTCCCCCTTCATCACACGCCACGCATTCTTTCGGCTAAAAGACGCTGAATGCCTGCCTTTTCCTCCGCCAACCAACAGCACCACAGTGGCCCAAATCAAATCCAACCGGCGCTTGGCCCTCATACGGTCCAATCGCCCCAAACCATCGGCGCCCCAAGAGAGATTCGCCGTCGGCGCTCCATCCCGCCGGATGCCTCCCAAAGCCAACAACAAATCTGAAGGGACAATGCGCAGGTCTTCTCCATGCGCACTCGCTGCACGAATGGCTGCTAAACATTCAGAACCTCCCATTGAGGCCGCATACAGCAATAAATCACTTTGTTCAAGATTCTCACTTCGCGTTGAACTCCGTGTAAAAGAAGACATCTTATTGACATCTAAAGAACTACCGTAAG
Source organism: uncultured Flavobacteriales bacterium (assembly GCA_905478795.1). Taxonomy (GTDB): domain Bacteria; phylum Bacteroidota; class Bacteroidia; order Flavobacteriales_D; family Sanyastnellaceae; genus UBA8752. The sequence continues at coordinate 44,057 of CAJQJX010000022.1, read as the reverse complement.
AAGATTGGACCCAATCCACGATCGCAACATGGCGATCAGCAGGCGCAACCACAGTAACCCTGGGTCTAGACGTCCTCCAGCGGTACCGAACAGGACGGATACCGACCAAAACAGCACGTACTAAGAAGGGAATCAACCCTACAATAACAGCCAAGAGTGAAGTCGATAAACGGCTCACTCTGAGCGCTTCTGGAAGCAAGGAGTAAACCACAATTACAGAAACGGAAGCGGTCAAACCCGCCATCAAAACCCGCAACCTGTGGAATGGGCGATCGGCAGAGCCAAACCAACGTCCCGCCCACCACGTAGAAAACGCCCCTATGCCCACTAAGGACAATGAAGGAGCCAATGGGTGAACAATACCCGTGGTTGCCCCATGAAAGCCTACCACTGCTATTCCAGTGGCAGCAGACAGCACCACATCCGCCACAGCCAGACTGTGACGCTGCACCAAGCCATGAAGAAAGGCGGAAATCGCACGAAGTCGAATGCCCAATCGGATCATCCAACGCATGGCCATGGCCTGCCCTCCTGCAAAATGTTTTTCACTGAAAATGCGCATGGCATCATGAAAGACCCTCACATAAGAGAGGCTGCCCTTCTTGGTGCTCTCTCCCTTAAAATGCACAATGGGCGCATCACTAAAGTAACAGTTTACCCAACCACCCTTTATTATCCTGATGCTCAAGTCTATATCCTCTCCATACATAAAGAAAGACTCATCCAACAAACCCACTTCGTCTAAGGTCTTTTTACGCATCCACATGAAGGCGCCACTGAGCACCTCAATGTCTGCGGTTTCATCCTGGTTGACGTGACCGAAGTAATAACTGTTGAGCCTGGGACTTCGAGGCGCCAGGCGCCACAGTCCACTCAATCGGCAAAAGGAAGCCCAAGGCGTTGGGAGGCCACGCTTGCTTTCTGGAAGCCAAGCACCTGTGCCATCATACATCGGCACCCCTAGCCCTCCCAATTCAGGACGTTGGCTCACATGATCAAAGATCTTCTCAAAAGTGTCCTCTGGCACGATGGTATCGGGGTTGAGCAAGAGCACCCACTCCCCTTTGGCTTGCCGGAGGGCCACATTATTGGCGGCACTAAATCCTACGTTCTCATCCAGCGCAATCAATTGTACTTCTGGGTGAGAATGAAGAACCCAATCCGCTGAACCATCAGAACTTGCGTTGTCAATAACGTAAAGTTCCGATTGCCCGTCACCCAGTCGTTTCATCGCCTTTAGAGCAGATGAAATGCACAAAGAGAGGTATCCCTTCACATTAAAACTGACCACAACAACAGTGAGCTTCATGACCCCGTATTGTTGGCGTTACTGGCCACGCTATATGGCAAGCGCTGCTGCAAAGAGCGGATCAAGGTGAGCTCATCGGCATACTGCAATTCGTCCCCAACCGCGACACCCCTTGCCAGCGTGGTGACTTCAATTTCTGTACCCTGAAGCCGCTTGTTGATGTAAAAAGCCGTGGTGTCGCCCTCCATGGTCGTCGGCAATGCAAAAATCACCTCCTTGACCTCTGGGTTGCCCGCCCTCCCCAACAGAGACTCTATGCGCAAGTCAGCAGGACCAATGCCATCCATGGGACTGATGACCCCGCCCAAAACGTGGTAGCGCCCCTTAAAATGACCAGTAGACTCAATGGCCAACAAGTCCCGCAGATCCTCCACGATGGCAATACGGGAAGGGTCTCGCCTGCCATCCAAACAAATCGAACACACCTCCTCCTCTCCCAAGTTGCCGCATGTGCTACACGATAAGACGCCCTCCTTCATATCCTGAATGGCCTCAGTAAATCTGCGCACGTCTTCTTCATTGCGCCCGAGCAAATGCAAAGCCAAACGCAGCGCAGTTCTTCGGCCAACACCGGGCAATCCAGCAATCTGATCGACAGCTCGGTCTATGAGGCGAGAGGGCATTTCCACGCTCGCGAAGTTAACCGGTGCCAAGCCTATGACGAACGTCACAGTGCCCAAAGGCATCAGCCGCATAGAAACCAGCCACCAACGGCACCCACCACTGGCCACAATCTAAAGTTGCAGCCCAGGGCCCAAGGCCATGTTGCGGTCGCGCAGTAGCTTGGCAGCATGCATGTTGAATGGTGGGCCGGGCTGGCCGTATTGGGGTATCTCGGATTGCTGCTGTGGATTGGGCAACGCACAGGCAAGAGCAATTCGATGGCCGACTTCTCCGTTGGTGGCCGGCGTAGCCCTTGGTGGGCCGTTGCTTTCGGCATGGTCGGGACGAGCTTAAGTGGCGTCACATTCCTCTCTGTTCCGGGTTGGGTCGGTGAACAAGGGTTCGGCTACATGCAAATGGTCATTGGCTACTTGTTTGGTTACGCGGCGATCATAGGCATTTTGCTCCCCCTCTACTACAGACTTAAGCTGACCAGCATCTACCGTTTTTTGGGTGACCGCATTGGCAACAATGCGTACAAAACCGGGGCGGCCTTTTTCCTGCTTTCCCGGAGCATTGGCGCCGCTTTTCGCCTATACCTGGTGGTCTTGGTACTCAACGAAACCTTACTCCCACCCACCGGAGTCGCAGGCGGCTGGATCAGACTAACAGCCCTCATTGTACTCGTACTTGGAGCCATTTGGGCATACACCCGTCAAGGCGGCATTGCCACAGTCGTTTGGACCGACACCCTGCAGACCGCCTGCATGCTGCTGGCCGCCGCCGCCGCGGTGTGGTTGATTGGCCAAGAACTTGGGTTGGGCCTCCTTGACATTCCACAAGCCATTGCCGCATCCGGACATTCCCAATGGTGGTTCTTTGACGATTGGGGAGCACCCCATCACGGCGTCAAAGACCTCGTTGCAGGCGCCTTTATTGCACTGTGTATGACCGGATTGGACCAGGACATGATGCAGAAGAACTTGAGCTGCCGCAACCTCAAAGACGCCCAAACCAACATGGCGTCATTCTCGGTGGTCCTCGTCTTTGTGAACCTCATGTTTTTAGGACTTGGAGCCCTACTGCTCATGCACGCAGCAGCCTCTGGAATGGAACCGGGAAAGCCCGACCTGCTCTTTGCACGGGTGGCGCTCGATGGCGGATTGGGACTGGCCTTGCCCGTATTGTTTCTGCTCGGGCTTGTGGCTGCCGCGCTGTCTTCCGCAGACTCGGCGCTCACGGCATTGACCACTTCAGTGTGTGTTGATTTTCTGGGCATCGATGCAGAAGGCCAAGGAACAGATGCAGGAAAGTCACAAAGACAGCGCATTCATTTGTGGGTGTCCATGGGCGTTGGGGCACTCATTCTCATATTCCACGCCGTGAATGACACCTCCGTGATCGCCGCCCTCTTTAAAATCGCGGGCTACACATACGGCCCGCTTCTGGGACTTTTTGCCTTCGCCCTGTCCCACCCAGGACCGCACCCCACCCTCGACCGATGGATACCCGCTGTCGCCATTTTGGCGCCGGTTACAGGCTGGGCCCTCGAGCAGTTTGCTGTGTCGCAAGGCTTCAGTTTCGGCTTCGCTCTGCTGCCCGTTAATGGCTTTCTGACATGGCTCGGTGCATGGTTGATGGCCAAGATTGGGGAAAAGGCCTAAGCCTCTCCGTAATTTTGTGTCTTAGACAACAGACATGCAACCGCGAACGTCACAACTGCTCAGCCGCCTGAGCGAATCGGCCACCATCGCCATGAGCCGAAAGGCACGGGAACTCAAGGCCGCTGGCCGTGACATTATTAGCCTGTCTTTGGGCGAACCCGACTTCGACACGCCCGACCCGATCAAGGCCGCAGGAATCCGTGCCATTGAAGAAAACCACACCCACTACCCGCCCGTCCCCGGCTTTGCCGATGTTCGGGAGGCCATTTGCGCCAAATTGAAGCGCGACAATGGCCTGACCTATCAGCCCGATCAAGTCGTGGTTTCTACAGGCGCCAAGCACAGTCTTATGAATGTGATTTTGAGCTTGGTAGATGCTGGCGATGAAGTGATCCTTCCCACCCCATTCTGGGTGAGCTATGCCGACATGGTCAACCTTGCTGGCGGTAGAGTGGTCGAGGTCAAAACCGGCATCGCCCAGGACTTCAAGATGACCGCAGACCAACTGCGCCATGCGCTCACGGACCGCACCCGCGTTGTCATGCTCAACTCTCCCAACAACCCTTCGGGCAGCGTTTACACGGCAGAAGAGATGGCGGCATTGGCCGCTGTAATCAGCGCACACCCCCACGCCATTGTTGTCTCCGATGAGATTTACGAATACATCAACTTCACCGAGCAACACGCAAGTTTTGCAGCACAACCCGGCATGATGGAGCGCACAGTTACAGTCAATGGCGTCTCCAAGGGATTCGCCATGACGGGCTGGCGCATCGGATACATTGCTGCACCACAATGGATTGCCGCAGCCTGCACCAAGCTGCAAGGCCAATTCACGAGCGGCGCCAGTGGAATCTCCCAAAAAGCAACCGCCGAGGCCATGCACGGGGGTGGCGCCCTTGCGGCCGATATGAAGACGGCGTTTTTGGCGCGCAGGGACTTGGTCATCGCAGGGCTTCGTGGCATTGACGGGTTTGAGGTGAATGTCCCCAAAGGAGCGTTCTACATCTTCCCCGACGTTTCTGCGCTGTTTGGAAAATCCCACGCGGGACACACCATCCAAAGTGGCCAAGATTTGGCCATGTACCTTTTGGAGACTGCAGACGTCGCCACCGTCGGTGGAGACGCTTTTGGTTCTCCCAACTGCATGCGCATCAGCTACGCAGCCGCGGACGATGTCCTTCGTGAAGCCATCCGTCGCATTGCAGAAGCCGTGGGACACCTCTCGTAATGAACGCTCAAAACACCACCCAAAACGCCTGGTCGCCTGAAGATTGCGACCGCACAGTTGCTGCTTTGCAAAATGCGGACTCCCTGCGGATTTTGGTGGTGGGTGACTTGATGGTCGACGCCTACCTCTTAGGACGTGTGGACCGGATCAGCCCCGAAGCCCCTGTCCCCATACTGAGAGCGTCCCTGCGCGAAAGAAGGCCTGGTGGTGCCGCCAATGTGGCACTGAACCTCAAAGCTTTGGGCGCCGCAGTCACGGTGGGTGGCGTCATTGGACACGACCAAGATGGCCGCGATCTGCAAAAAGCCCTCGAAGAACAGGGCATGGACTCAGACGCCATCGTCGCACTGAGCGACCGCCGGACAACGGTCAAGACCCGGGTGATGAGCGGTGGACAGCACCTGCTCCGGGTTGACGAGGAGGACGATGCGGACCTCAACAGAGAGGACGCTCAACAATTTCTGGAGCAGCTTGCCTCTGTCCTGGCTGCGCGTTCTTTTGACGCCATTTTGATCGAGGACTATGACAAAGGTGCCCTGTCACCAATGGTCATAGACGGCTTGTTGAGAATGGCCCGGGACAGGAACATCCCGGTGACCGTGGACCCTAAATTCCGGCATTTTGACCGCTACCGCGACGTCGCCTTGTTCAAACCGAATTTGAAGGAACTCCGCGATGGCCTTGGCCTGCTCTGGGAAGACGGCGACGAACAAGCCATGGATCAAGCCCTGACTGAGGGATTGAACCGACTACAATCCGAATGGAATCCGGATACCGTATTGTTGACCCTTTCTGAACGTGGCGTCAGGGTCAAAACGCCCCTTCAAGATGTTCAACAGCCCGCACATCCCAGAGAAATACTGGACGTATCAGGCGCTGGAGACACCGTGATTGCAGTTGCTACCGTGTTGCTTGCCCAAGGTTTGGACGCGGTAAGCATGGCCCAAGTCGCCAATCTTGCCGGCGGACTTGTGTGCGAAAAACCGGGCGTGGTCCCCATCGACCTGTCCACCCTCTTGGCAGAGGTCCGCCGTCTACCTATACAAGCATGACCCTCCACGACATCAGGGAAAGGGTCAATGTGTTCTTGCACCCGCGCAGGGAAGCGGTTTTAGGAGCCTTCCGCACCCTGAATGTCTTTGTCACCCTTGGGGCATTTGGCAGCCTGATCGCGTATTACGGCTTTCCGCTGGAATCTGACATTGCTGGAAACCTGATTGCCGTCATCAAGGCCAGCTTTGCCTTTTACATCCTTCATTTCCTGGTTCGGTTTTTCTTTGATTTTCACCCACTGAGGTTTGTTCGTGCCCACATCTTAGAAACGGTCATGATGGGCACGCTGGTGATCGAAGGCATCAGCGACATGCTCACTGGCGAAGTGTTTTTGGGAAGGGCATTGTCTCCCTTGGGCATTGAATCTGTGGAAGACTGGACGGTATGGTTGGTGCAAGCCTACTTTTTGATTGTCCTTGTCATTGAACTCTCTGACCGGGCCCGCACCCTTCCCCGGTTTAGGTTCCACCCTGCCACCCTCTTCATCTTCTCCTTTCTGTTCCTGATCTTTTCGGGAACAGGACTCCTCATGCTCCCCGAAATGACAGCCGATGGGCTGGGCATGAACTTTTTTGACGCCCTGTTCACCTCGACAAGCGCCACCTGCGTGACCGGGCTCATGATCGAGAATACCGAGACTTTCTTTACCCACAAAGGGCACGTGGTGCTGATGGTACTAATCAAGTTGGGTGGACTGAACATCATCGCTTTTGGCTCCTTGATCGCTGTGCTCGCCAGGTTTGGTGTAGGGGTGCGGCAACACGATGTGATCGAAGATTTTGTGAACCGCGGCTCCATTTTGGGCTCCCGAGGCATGCTCGGTCGCGTGATCATGTGGAGCATTGGCATAGAGCTGCTCGGCGCCCTTATGCTCTTTATTTTTTGGCCCGGCCAACTGTTTGATGGCACGGGCGACCGCATTTTCAACAGCGCCTTTCTCTCCATAAGCGCATTCAACAACGCGGGCATTTCTCTATTTGGCGATGGACTGGCAGACGCAAGGGTTTCCAGCGCATGGTTGGTGCACTGGACGGTCACCCTGCTGGTGTTTTTCGGCGCATTGGGAATGGTCGCCGTATTCGACCTCTTTGGAAAGGACAACCTGAGAGATCGGATGACAAAGCCTTGGAAGCGCATTGGCTTTGCCACCAAAATCGCCCTCTACTACTCCATCGCCCTTGTCGCCATTGGCTCCATAGCTTACCTCCTGTTGGAGTCTGGACAAGGCGGTACCATAGCCGATATGGGATGGACTGGACGCATCACCACCGCTGTCTTTCAAAGCGCCACGCGCACCAGCGGATTCAACACTGTCGACATGGGCCTCATTGGCACCCCGATGCTGTTTATGTTGATCGTCCTCATGTTCATTGGCGCTTCGAGCTCCTCTACAGGCGGCGGCATCAAGACGAGCACATTCGCTGTGGTGATCGCCGACGTCATGGGCACCATCCGCGGCCGGCAACACCCCCAACTGTATCAACGCACCATTGGAACAACCCTGCGCAGCCGCGCTTGGGGCATCCTCATGTTCTTTATCGTGGGCAATTTGCTCGGCACTTTTGCCCTCTGCATCACTGAACCCCACATTTTAGCCAGCTCCGACAGAGGCTTTTTGCAACTGCTTTTTGAACAGGTGAGCGCACTTGGAACCGTAGGACTGAGCACCGGTATTACCGCCGATATCAGCACAATAGGTCGAGGAATTCTGATCGCGAGCATGATCATTGGGCGGGTTGGAACCCTGACCGTCGCCTTTGCTTTTTCCCGTTCAGTCGTCAGCAGGAACTACAAATACCCCGAAGGCCACACGATGGTCGGATAAGGGCGAGCTTGCACCACCAAATGGGTACCCCTATCAAACCTTACGAGGATGAAGCCGCCAAAAAGGCGCAAGTAGCGAGGATGTTCGACAACATTGCGCACCGCTACGATTTCCTCAACCACTTCTTTTCTCTCGGGATCGACAAGCTCTGGCGTCGAAAAGCCATCCGCATGCTGCTCGCCGAGGACCCGCACGAAGTGCTCGATGTCGCTACGGGAACTGCTGACTTTGCCATTGGCACCGCTTACCGCGATGCTGACATCAAGGTGGTCGGCGTAGACATCAGCGCAGGAATGCTGGACATTGGGCGCCAAAAGGTCACCAAAGCAGGCCAAGACGGACGGGTAGAATTGGTGTTGGCCGACGGAGAAGCCCTTCCTTTTGAAGACGGCCGATTCGACGCCTTTACCGTTGCCTTTGGCGTGCGAAATTTTGAGCACCTCGAGGCGGGCCTCAAAGAAATGCTGCGCACCCTCAAGACAGGCGGAAAAGGCTACATTTTGGAATTCTCCAAGCCGAAGTGGTTCCCCATGAAACAGATCTTTTGGCTCTACTTCCGCTACATCATGCCTACTGTAGGGAAATGGTTTTCTCAGGACGCTTCGGCATACACTTACCTGCCTGAGTCGGTCAAGGTCTTTCCCGAGGGTGACCAGATGCGGGACATCTTGATGGACTGCGGTTACGCGGAATGCATCATGCACCCTCTGACCGGAGGAATCGCAACCCTCTACGTGGTGCACAAGGCATGAACCTCGTCGCCCACCCGTCTGACCTCAGCGGACGCATTGAAGTACCGAGCTCCAAGAGCCACATGCAACGCCTGCTCGCAGCAGGTCTGTTGGCCAAGGGCGAAAGTTGGATTCGGCGTCCTTCACATGGCGCGGACGCCATGGCAGCCGCGGAGGTCGCCGCTGGATTGGGAGCCGACATCGAAATCGGAGAAGATGCCCTCAAGATGCGCGGCGGACTCTCTCCGCGCACCGACATCCTTCACTTGGGAGAAAGCGGACTGGGCATGCGCTTATTCTCACCCATCGCAGCCCTGGCCTCCACCCCTATGACCATGATGGCGGAAGGCAGCTTAAAAGGCCGCCCCATGCAAACCATGGCGGATGCCTTAACAGCCCTAGGTGCAGAGGTGAACTTGAACACTGGACGCCCCCCCATTCAACTGAAAGGCCCCTTGTCCGGCGGTCATGTCACCCTCGACGGCGGCACATCGAGTCAATTCCTGACCGGATTGCTCATGGCGCTGCCCTGCGCCGCCGCAGATTCTGTGCTCGAAGTCAGCAACCTCAAGAGCAAGCCTTACGTGGACATGACCTTGGAAGTGTTGAGCAGCACAGGAATTTCCATTCACCACGAAGACCACCAGAGGTTCTCCATTCCTGGAGGACAGCACTACCTTCCTTTTGACGAGACGGTCGCTGGCGACTGGAGTGCCGGAGCTTTCCTGCTGATCTTGGCCGCCCTCTGCGGCGAGCCGTTCCTAGAAGTCGATGGTCTGGGCAATCAACCCACACAAGCCGACCAAGCGGTCACAGGGGCCTTATTGCTGAGCGGAGCCAAACTCATGCGAACAGAAACCGGCATCCGCGTGGAACGAGGTCGGCGCAAAGGCTTTCGTTTCGACGCCACGCATTGTCCAGACTTGTTCCCACCCCTCGCTGCCTTTGCCGCCTTCTGCAAAGGCCCCACCGTGATCACAGGCCTGCATCGGCTGCAGCACAAGGAGAGCGACCGAGGAACAGCCCTCCAAGAAGAGTTTGCCAAGGCAGGCATTCAGATAGACCTCAATTCAACAGAAGACACGCTTACCGTACGACCAGGCCCCATTCAAGCTGCCAAACTCAGTGGTCGCGGAGACCACCGCATGGTCATGGCCGCAGCCGTTTTAGGACTCGCTGGCGCCCCCATCGAGATTGAAGGCGTAGAGGCCGTGGCCAAGAGCTATCCCGATTTCTTCGATGCATTGTCGGAAGTTGGCGCCAGATTCGGCAAAGCCTAAGCACTTGCTCCCGAAATTGGGACCGTGGCTTCCCCATCTTCTGCCCCTTCGCTCCGCGACGTTTTCTCTGCACTTCCCATGTGGTGGAGCAGCTTTGGTTACCTCAAGAGACAGAAGCTCAGGCGCTATCATGCCGCTGGCCCTATGGTCATCATCGGCCTGGCCACCGCAGGCATCTTCTTTTCAAACTGGCTAACGGAAACACTCAAAACGGGCCTGTATCACCATTTAGAAAACGCCGGACTGAGCGGCCAATCAACCGCAGAATCAACCACCCAAACCTGGTGGGATCAAGTCCTTTTTTGGGGCGCTTCACAGGCTGAATGGATCATCGAATGGAGCGTGATAATACTTGTACTATGGCTTAAGGTAAAAACCACCAAATACCTGTTAATCACATTGATGTCTCCTATAATGAGCGCCCTATCAGCAGACATTAAAAATGCGGAAACCGGACACCACACCCCCTTTCAATGGAGCGGGATTTTTCGCGACATTTTGCGCGGAATCCGCATCTCCGCAATCCTGCTTTTGATGGAGCTTGGACTGGGCCTCACCCTCTCGCTCTTAGGACTGGCATTGACCCTTTTTACCGGCCCTCTGATGGTGATCGCCGGCCCCCTGCTCTTGCTTGCCTCTTGGATAGTGAGCGCTTACTTTTTTGGAGCTGCTGTGTATGACCCCGTTTATGAGCAAGGAGGCCTGGACTGGAAGACTTCTATTCGCACAGGCTGGAAGCAGCGCGGCCACCTGCTTGGCTTGGGTGCCATTTTTTCGCTGATCATGGCCATCCCATGGGCCGGCCCTTATTTGGCCGCCTTACTGGGCCCCATCCCCTGCACAACAGCCGCTGCACGCCGTTATTTCCGGCCCAACGCCATTCAACACACATGACGTCACAGAACATCCACTTTATCGCCATTGGCGGAGCCGCCATGCACAACCTCGCATTGGCTTTACACGATCTGGGGCACCACGTTTCTGGCTCAGATGATGCCATACACGATCCCAGCAAAAGCCGACTGGAGGCATCGGGGCTCTTGCCAGAGGTCATGGGCTGGCATACACAACGCATCCACGCAGGGCTCGACGTGGTGATTTTGGGCATGCATGCACGTGAAGACAATCCCGAATTGGCAAGGGCCAAGGAACTAAACCTCAACGTGGTCAGCTATCCAGAATACCTGTTCGATGTCGCAAAAGCCCAACGGCGGGTGGTTGTCGCGGGCAGCCATGGCAAGACCACCATCACCGCCATGCTGTTGCATGTATTGGACCAATTGGGCCGAAAAACAGACTTCATGGTCGGGGCCCAACTGGCAGGTTTTGACCGCATGGTGCAACTCACTGATGCACCCGATATTTTGCTCGAGGGCGACGAATACCTCAGCTCTCCAATGGATTTAACCCCAAAATTCCATTGGTATCGGCCACACCTGACCATCCTCACCGGCGTGGCCTGGGACCACATCAACGTCTTTCCTGACCCCGACAATTACAGGGAGCAGTTTGTCACGTACCTCATGCGCATGGAGCAAGGCGGCAGTGTGGTGTGGTTCGAAGGAGATGCAGAGCTCAGAAAAGTCATGAAAAAGGTGTTGCCCCAGCGCCCTGACCTCGTCTCCATCCCCTATAACACTCCGGATCACAGTGTGGTCGACGGCACCCTGACCTTGAATCTTCAGAGCGGATCCCACCCCATTGGAACAGTGGGGGCCCACAACGCATTGAATACTGTGGGCGCCATGGAACTGTGCGCTCAGTGGGGCATCGAAAATGCAGACTTTCTAAATGCCGTAAAGGGCTTTACCGGAGCGGCAGGGAGGCTCGAGCGCAAACTCGATATAGCACTCCCCAATGGGCCATGCACCGTATTTCGCGACTTCGCACACGCCCCTTCTAAAGTCAAGGCCACAACCGACTCCATCAAGGGGCAGTTCCCTGATAGAAAGGTTATTGCAGTCCTCGAGCTCCATACGTTTTCGAGCTTGAACCCTGCATTTTTACCCACCTATTCTGGAGCACTTGACGCCGCAGATGAGGCCTGGGTGTGCTGGTCACCGGATGTGCTCAAGCACAAAAAGCTCCCCAACCTCTCAGACAGCGATGTCTTTAATGCATTTGGACGGAAGGATTTGGGAACATGCAACACCGCCGAGGACATGACCACTGCTGTCAGGGCTGCTGCAGGACCCAACACCGTCTTCTTGCTCATGAGCTCAGGCCGTTTTGAAGGCGCCGACCTCCAAGGGGTCATTGAAAGAGCGTTAGGGCGCTGAGCGGCACTTAAAATCAGCCCAGCACCACGTCCAGCACCATCATCAGAACGAAACCACCGATAAAGCCCAAGGTGGCCACATCCGTAAAGCGATCGCGCTGGGTTTCTGGAATCACCTCCTCTACCACAACGTAAATCATGGCGCCAGCCGCAAAAGCAAGGGCGTATGGAAGAAGGGGCTGAATGCTCATGACGGCGATTGCCCCCACCACACCGGCTACAGGCTCCACAATGGCACTCAACTGACCAAACCAGAACGAGCGCCCCCGAGATACACCCTGTCGCCTCAAGGGCATGCTCACCGCAATGCCCTCTGGAAAATTCTGTATGCCAATACCGATGGCCAAGGCCACGGCCCCTCCGATCGTCGCGCCTTCAATGCCCGCGGCCGCTCCGCCAAACAGAACCCCTACCGCCAACCCTTCGGGGATGTTGTGCAGCGTGATGGCCAAAACGAGCAATGTGGTTCTGTGCCAGTCGGTTTGCGGCCCTTCTGCCTCGCTGCGGTCAAAATTGATGTGTAGATGGGGCGTGAGTTTGTCTAGAGCGTAGAGGAAGAGCGCGCCCACCACAAAACCCACAGCAGCGGGCATCACATTCTCCCAGCCTTCACCACCGGTCATATCCATGGCCGGAATCAACAACCCAAAGCAACTCGCGGCCACCATTACGCCGCCGGTAAAGCCCAACATGCCATCCAACAGTTTCCGGTGTAACGTCCTGAAAAAGAACACCAAAGAAGCGCCTGCAGCCGTCATCGCCCAGGTAAATGTCGTCGCAACCAAAGCCGCTACCACAGGGTCAAGCCCCATCAACCAATCATACAATCCCCCCATTTTATTGCAAGTCTTCTTCTTCCGGAAAAACAATCTCAGGCGAGGGGCTGCTCTGGTCTACCCAAAGGCGCTGCCCTACAGAAGGCGCCAACAGCTGCACCTCCTCATCGCCTGGGCACTTGATGTGCAAACTGCCATCAAACGAAAGCCGCTCTAACACGGTCATTCTGGTCCCCAATTGAATGCCCAACACACCTAAATGCCGCAAAAAGGCATCACCACCATCGACCACCCCCACAACAACCAATTCCAGATTGCGCGGAGCCTCGGTCAGCAGTGTTCGGGCCGCCACCGTTCTAAAGCGGCCATTTGGCCCGGGAATCACATCTCCGTGCGGATCGAGCTTGGGAAAACCCAAGAAGGCATCCAAGCGGTTGATCAGCTCCACACTCCCCACATGCTCCAACTCCTCTGCAATGTCATGAACCTGGTCCCACTCAAAGCCCAAGTAATCCACCAGAAAACACTCCCAAAGCCTGTGTTTACGGAGGATGTCCATGGCCACCCTGTGCCCTTTTTGGGTCAGCCTCACTCCGTGATAGGGCTGATGCTCGAGCCATCCTCGCTCGCCGAGCTTGGCCAACATGGCCGAAGTACTCGCAGGTGTGGAAGCCACTTTTTGGGCGATGGCCGTGGTACTGACACGGTCATCCCCCTCCACTTGAAGGTGAAGGATGGCTTTGAGGTAATTCTCGACCGAAACCGTCAACATGAGGCAAAATTAAGCCTTACGCACCTTAATTTTTAGGCAAGACTAAATATTTAAATATGCTTGCCTTATAAATTGACGTCATACCTCAAAGAAAAAATTCAAATTGCATCAACATGAAAGACCTGTTTTTGATGCGCCATGGGGAGGCCGAATCCGGCTCCAGACCCGTGCCCGATTCACTCCGTGCATTGACCCCACGCGGCAGGCAGAATTGCATTCAACAGGGGAAAAAGGTGCACCCCCATGGACACCATCGCCTTGTCACATCGAGCGCCATCCGCACCATACAAACAGCAGGCCTGGTGACCGAGGTGTGGTCTGAAATGGCCGGGGCAACAGTGCCTCAAATCGAAATAGAGGAACGCGGATACCTGGCGGAGCCCGACATGTGGATCCAACTCGCAGCATCGACAGAGGAGCGCTATTCCGGACTTTGGCTTATTGGTCACAATCCCGGCATGAGCGCATTGGTGACTGTGTTAACCGGCGAATACATGGGCCTTTCCACATCCGACTTGGTGCATATTCGACTCCACGTAGACCACTGGCACGCCATCGGTGTGAACAGCGGTCAGGTTGTCGAACGCTACCCGCCGCAACAACCTTAATTTGCCCCCATGGAATCGGCATCTCCCCAGCAATTGACATCGGACACCCATCCTTTCAAGGCGGACTTTTGGACATTGCGGCGCCTCGGTGGAGTTGCCGGCACCGCCATTCTAATCGGCGGTATGGTTCGGTTTTCTGATCTGACAGCCTACCTCATCATTTCCATTGCCCTCAGCTTTATCGGGCGCCCGATTGTTCAACTCATCGACCGCATCAGCATCGCAGGCCGTTCTCCTGGCCCAGGGCTGGGCGCATTCATTGCGCTGACCACCCTCTTCGCTGGATTCGCTTTGCTCGTCAATCTCTTTGTTCCCCTCGTCGCCGCAGAGGCACAAGTGGTCGCCGATTTGGATTTTCAGAGTATTGCACGAAGTATTGAGGCCGAATTGTCAGGTTTTGCTCCTCTATTGAGCCCTGAAGGCGCCAACCTCTTCAGTTGGCTCGACGCCTCCACATTGGGAACAGGTTTGTCTTCTGTTTTGGGACCCTCTGGGATTGGCGGCATCCTCGGTAGCACCCTCTCGGCGCTCAGCAGCCTCGTGGTCGCCTTGTTCAGCATTGCCTTCATGACCTTCTTCTTTTTAAAGGACCGCAACCTCTTCCCGAGCATCGTACAAGCTCTGACTCCCGACCACTACACGGAACGTATTGAGCGTATTCTCAGCAATTCCACCGATCTGCTCACACGGTATTTTGTTGGATTGGCCGCACAGGTCGCCATCATTACCACGGTGATCACCGGCGGACTGCTCGTATTGGGTGTCCCCAATGCCTTTTTGATCGGTTTTCTGGCCGGACTCCTCAACCTCATCCCTTATGTAGGCCCACTCATTGGCGCCGGTTTAGGTCTGGGCATCATCCTGACGACACATCTTCAATTCCCGGAGATCTGGAATCTCTTGGGCAAAGCCGGATTCGTGTTTCTCTTGGCACAGCTGGTCGACAACCTGTTTACACAACCCGTCATTTTTGCTGGGAGTGTCAAAGCACACCCATTGGAAATCTTCCTGCTCATCTCGATTGCAGGAAGTTTGGCAGGCATCACCGGAATGATGCTGGCCATTCCTGCATATTCCCTGTTGCGCGTTGTCGCCAAAGAGTTTTTGAGCGGATTCAAAGTCGTTCAATCCTTGACAGAACAGCTGTAGGGGACAACGAATAAAAAGTTTACCGATTCTGTTCATCCCACCGGAGGATTCGGCATACCTTAGAACCCCGTATGCACGCGACTACGGGAAAGGCCAAGGCCACCAAATACATATTCGTCACAGGAGGGGTTTCCTCCAGTCTGGGCAAGGGAATCATCAGCGCTTCCCTAGCAAAGCTGTTGCAAGCCCGTGGGATGAAAGTGACCATCCAAAAACTGGATCCTTACATCAACATCGACCCCGGAACCTTGAATCCCTACGAGCACGGTGAGTGCTATGTCACGGATGATGGGGCCGAAACCGATCTGGACCTGGGACACTATGAACGTTTCCTGAACGTCTCGACCTCACAGGCCAACAACATCACCACCGGTCGCATTTACCAAAGTGTCATCGACAAAGAGCGTCGCGGAGAATACCTGGGGCGGACGGTGCAGATCATTCCCCATATCACGGACGAAATCAAGCGCTGTGTCCAAATTTTGGGCGAAGGCGATCAGTATGATTTTGTGATCACCGAAATCGGTGGAACCGTTGGAGACATTGAGTCCCTGCCCTACATCGAAGCGGTGCGTCAAATGCGCTGGGAACACCCCAAAGACACTTTGGTCATTCACCTCACCTTGGTTCCTTATTTGAAGGCTGCAGGCGAACTCAAAACAAAACCAACGCAACACAGCGTCAAGCAATTGCTTGAGTTCGGGGTGCAGCCTGACGTACTGGTGTGTCGCACAGAGTACAACCTCACCAAGGGCATTCGCAACAAGTTGGCCCGGTTCTGTAATGTGGGAGAAGAAGCGGTCATCCAGTCCATTGATGCGGACACGATTTATGATGTGCCCCTTTTGATGCAGAAAGAGCAGCTCGATGAAGTCGTCTTGAGCAAGCTGGGCGTTGACAGTCGAGCAGGACTCGACATGAACCGCTGGCTGAACTTTTTGGAGCGCCATAAGAACCCCGAAGGCTCAGTGGAAATCGCCTTGGTGGGCAAGTATGTAGAACTTCAAGACAGCTACAAAAGCATCGTGGAGTCCTTTATACATGCTGGAGCAGCGTGCGGTGTCAAGGTGAACCTCAAGTGGATCCATTCCGAGCAACTTCAAGGTTCGGAAATTGAGGCTTTGCTCAGAAGTGTTCATGGCATCTTGGTCGCGCCGGGCTTTGGCTCCCGCGGTATTGATGGCAAAATCGAAGCCATCCGTTTTGCCCGCGAAAACGGGATTCCCTTCTTTGGTATCTGCCTCGGTATGCAATGCGCTGTGATTGAATTTGCACGCAATGTTCTCGGCCTTAAAGAGGCCCACAGTACCGAAATCAAGGACTACACCCCAGACCCTGTCATCGACTTGATGGAAGCCCAGAAAGGCCTTGCAGAAATGGGCGGAACCATGAGGCTTGGGGCTTATCCCTGCCAACTGGCCGAAGGGTCCCTAGCCGCAAAGGCATACGGCGTCTCGAAGACCGAGGAGCGCCACAGGCACCGTTATGAATTCAACGATGCCTACCGCTCCCAGTTTACAGAGGCAGGCATGGTACCCACGGGAACACACCCTGAATCCAACCTGGTCGAAATTGTGGAAATCCCAGAACACCCGTGGTTCATCGGCGCTCAATTCCATCCAGAGTACAAAAGCACGGTGATTAACCCTCACCCCCTTTTCAAGTCCTTTGTTGCCGCCACTGTTGCCTTTGCGAAACCTGCTCTCAAAGAGTCCCCCTCTGAGAATAAGGCCAAGGAGGACAAAGGCTGATAACCTCTAATCCGGCAGGTTCCAGTTCCCCTCACCGTCAAAGGCCTGGGAACGTGACTCTGTGCGCTTTTTCGGATTAAATCCAACGGTACAGCGGTAAACAGGCCGTGGTCCGCGAGATATTCTGAGCACCGTTGACCTTCTCGGTCCAAGGGCCCGTCACATCTTATGCCTGTGGCGTTTTGTCTGAGACGGGCAATTGCACCATCAGCATCCACATGATAAAGACCACTCCGCGCTGCACTTCAAACACCGATTCAACCCCAGCGTGTAACATAGTAAGGACCACACACAGCAGCAGGGCTCCGTCACCATTGCGCCATGCTTGCATCAAATAAGCCAGAAAGGCCATGGTCAAAATGGCCATGCCCGGCCATCCGAAAGCCACACCTGCCTGAAGCCATTGATTGTGCGGATTGAGCCGGCGATCCGAAGCATAATCCAGACCGTCTCGCTCGTAACGGGCCATCAATTCTGGGACCACATCCCCGGTTCCAACACCAAATGGGTGCGCCTGAATGATCTCCAATGACGTTTGCCATACCATTACGCGCCCTGCAGAACTGCTCTGAACGGGCGCCTTGCTGTCGGTCATCACCGCTGTGGCACTGCTCATTTCGGCGAACCTATTGCTGGACATCGACCATGTCGAGACCAACACCAACACCAAAAACGCCCCCCACCTGAGCGCACCTGTTGGCAGGGCAGTCGACAACTGTCCCCACTTCTTCTTCCCCCACCTTGGCCACATCATAGTAAGTCGCAAACCAGCGACAATCAAAGCTGCCATAATGCCCGCCTTGGAGCCAAGCATGCCCATAGACACGGCAAACAGTGCTGTTACTCCCCACAAGAAGTAAGGCTTCATAGCGCTCCCCCAATGCGCTCCCAGGCCCAAAAATGCCACGGCCAAATGCAAGCTCATGTAGGTGGGGTGTACGTCACCTGAAAAACGGGCATACCGCCATTCAGAGGGGACATCGAGGACCCACTGATACCAGCCTGCTCGAAGCATGCGCCAAGACAAATAGAACGTCACTGACCAACCCAGCGACCACCAAAAATCACGCGCCACCTTTTGGCCCGGCATGGCCAACATCACAGGCAAAAACCACAGCGCCGACTTGACTTCCAAGCTGAGTCTCCAACCGTCTAAGTCGTTCGACCACAGTCCCCCCAAAAGCTGAAGCCCGAAATAGGCCATCCACAAGATGGATCCGCGCCGCCATTGCCAGCTTGCTGTGCGTCTATCTCTCCACCAGTTCACCGTTCGGAGAACCGCAATGACAAACAACGTCATGCCCGCCGCATTTCCTCCTATGATCAAAGCGGGCATCACAGCCCTCCATGCCCATGATTCAGCGCTACACATCAAGCTTCCCTTCATCGGGTCAAGGACTTAAACTCTGCAGAGGGTGCTCGGCGCAAGAACACCAAGCGCCAAATGCCTTCACAATAGCCCCAGCCATAGGCCATGTGCAGCACAAAAAACGTTCGAAACACGCCGGGCGCATCGGCCAACGGCACACTCCCCAAGGCCATGGATATGACAGCACCCAACACCCACATTCCCCACAAAGTCAACAGTGCAGGCAAAGCAAGGGTCAAAACAGCAGCACTGTTCGGTGTCACCCAATGCCAGAGACTCAACGCAGCCAGCACGGCCGTTCCCATGAGCATAGCGGCAGGCGCCAACTGACGCCAAGTGGTCACCGTCATATGCTTTTTGTTGACGAACACCTTCCAAAATCCGTACTGACGGTACTGCCGAAACAACTGACGGTAGCTGGAGCGCGCATGGTAGGTGGATCGGATCCGAGGGTCAAACCAAATACGCCAACCTGACTCGGTCAAACGGTAATTCAACTCATCGTCTTGGTTCCGAACCAAAGAAGCGTCAAAGCCGGCCAGTTCTTCGAGGACAGATTTGCGGTAGGCACCGAAAGCCACCGTATCGACATGACCCGCCACCCCGCCGGTTCTAAATCGGGCATCGCCCACACCAAAGGGAGACGTCAAGGCCAAGCCAATGCGCCGGCTTAATTCATCGCCGTGAACCTGCTCTACCACACCGCCCACACATCCCGATTCTGGATGTGAGCGCAGGGCTTCAAGGTTGCGCCGCACAAAGTCTGGAGCCACTTCAGCGTGGGCTCCCAAAATGATCACAACGTCCGACAGTGCTCCGGCAATCCCCTGGTTCATGGCGATCGGCGTAATGCGATCTGGATTGTCCAAAACACGCAACCATGGCTCCGTGGCGGCTCTTTGGTCCAAAATGTCTCGGGTGCCATCGTTGCTGCCACCATCCACGACCAAGACTTCAAATCCTGACTCCACACCCTCTTGGTTGGCAAGCGCATCGAGGCAAGCCCCAATATGGAACGCTTCATTGAGGCAGGGTATCACCACCGAGGCACACGGTTGGTCCAACATGGCGGCGAAGATAGTCGGAAGCTTAAGCTGGTCCGGCCGGTCGGGTCATGGCCACATGTGGTATCCCATCCTCTAAGTATGGTTCGCCTACTGTAGAGAAACCAAAACTGGCATAGAACGCCTCTAAGTATTTCTGGGCAGAGATGCGAATGGGTACACCTTCCCAAGCCAAGTGGACCTCATCGAGGCTTCGACGCATCAATTCGCGTCCCCAACCG
Organism: uncultured Flavobacteriales bacterium; assembly: GCA_905478795.1. Taxonomy (GTDB): domain Bacteria; phylum Bacteroidota; class Bacteroidia; order Flavobacteriales_D; family Sanyastnellaceae; genus UBA8752. The sequence continues at coordinate 24,373 of CAJQJX010000022.1, read as the reverse complement.
TCTCTTCGCAAGGATTGTGCAGTCACCACCCGTCCAATGCTCACTTCCGCTTCATAGGAGCTTCCCGCGGGCAGCAAACGAGTTGTCGCTAGAATTTCTCCCCCTTTCTCAGCAGGAGCACCAGCGCGCTCCATCCAGACGTGCAAGGCGTCTTTGTCCTTATCGTCCAAATCTTGGTAGACGCAATCTTGCTCCACCACAAAAACTTCGGAGCGCAATTTGAGCAGGCTGTACAGCTCTTCACGGCCCAACTCAGACCAACTTTTAACCCTCCAAATGACGTCTTTGACCGGCTCTTGTTTCATTGACGCAAATTAGCCCGCTTCCCCCTCTACTTTTGCGCCATGGCAGGCGGTAATGTGCTTTCGGTAGAGGGGTTGACCAAGCGGTTTGGCGAACGTCTGATTTTTGAGGACCTCCATTTTGGTCTGGACCGCGGGCAGAAGGCGGCATTGGTCGCCCGAAACGGCACCGGAAAAAGCACCCTTATGAAGGTGTTGCTCGACATAGAAGGAGCCGATGAAGGGACCGTCACCTTTGCCGGAAACGTGCGCATTGCCCACCTGTCACAAGACCATGGACTAGACTTGGACCGCACGATATTGGCCAACCTCTTCCAGGCCGATAACGACGCCATGCGCGCCATCAGACAGTATGAAGAGGCCACTCAAAGGGAGGATGCTGACGCCTTGCAGAACGCCTACGACGCCATGGACCGCGCAGATGCCTGGAGCTATGAAGCCCAAGCAAAGGAGATTTTAGGCAAGCTGGGATTGCATGACACCGACCGCTTTGTAGACGGACTGAGTGGTGGCGAAAAACGAAGGGTGGCGTTGGCCAAGTGCCTCATTGAGCAGCCCGACCTGCTGTTGCTGGACGAGCCCACCAACCACTTGGACTTGGGCATGATCGAATGGCTCGAGGAATTCCTGGCACGGGCAAAAACAACCTTGCTCATGGTCACCCACGACCGCTTCTTTCTTGAGGTTGTGTGCGATACGATCTTGGAGCTCGACAATTTTACGCTGCACAAATACCCCGGAAACTGGAGCTATTTTCTGGAAAAGAAGACGGAGCGCTCCTCCAACGAACACGCACAGCGTGACCGCGCCCGCTCTATCATGCGGCGAGAGTTGGAATGGGTTCGGGCCACACCACAAGCCCGAACAGGCAAGAGCAAATCCCGACTGGATGCCTTCAAAGGCCTTAAATCCCGCGCCTCTGTGCGGCTCGAAGAAGACGAGGTCAACTTAGAACTGGACCCTGCACGAATGGGCGGGAAAATTCTTGAAATGCACAAGGTGCGCAGGGCATATGGTGAGAAGGTCATCCTCAAAGGGTGGACCTACCATTTTAAGCCCGGCGAGCGCGTGGGATTGGTGGGCGACAATGGCGCTGGAAAAAGCACCCTTATTCGTTTGATGACCGGCGAAGACAAGCCCGACGGAGGCAAAGTCGTGATCGGGGATACCGTCGTCTTTGGGCACTTCAGTCAAGAGCCACCCAGCTTCGATGAAGGCATGAAGGTGATCGAGGCGCTGTATGAGATTGCACAATACATGCCGCTCAAAAAGGGACAAAAGTTATCGGCGGCGCAACTGCTCGAGCGGTTCTTGTTTCCACGGCACCGCCACCATGACTTCATCCACAAACTCAGCGGTGGAGAGCGCAAAAGGCTCCACCTCCTTCGGGTGCTCATGGGCAACCCCAACTTCTTGGTATTTGACGAGCCTACCAACGACCTCGATGTCTTTACCCTTGGTGTCTTGGAGGAGTTTCTCTTGGACTTTCCAGGGTGCTTGCTGTTGGTGAGCCATGACCGCTACTTCATGGACAAGCTCGTAGACCACGTCTTCGTTTTGGATGGAGAAGGTGGTGTGAGGGACTTTCCCGGAAACTACACGCAATACCGCACCAAGGCAGATATCGAGGAACAGGTGCTGGCCACACAACAGGCTACGGCCGCAAAAGAGGCCGCAAGGCAATCGGCCGAAAATGCCCCCGCTGCGCCCAAGGGAGACTACAGCAAGCGGCTGAGCTACAATGAACAGCGGGAATACGACGGGCTTGAAGGGGTGATCGCCACTTTGGAAGCCGAGAAGTCTGAACTCGAAACCGCCATGGCTGTAGCTTCACTCGACCATGAAGAGCTAAGCCGGTTGGCCACGCGTTTGGGTGAAGTCTCAACCGACATTGAAGCCAAAACAGAGCGCTGGATCGAACTTGACGAACGCGCTTGAGCCCGCTTTACTGCTGGTCGAAGTCCAACACAAAACGGGTACTGCCCGCCTTGGGCTTGGTCTGGCAAGCCAAGACAAAACCTTGCTCGACTTCACCGGGCTCCAAGGCGTAGTTGACCTCCATCTCCCCTGCCCCTTCCGTTACCAAAGCACGGCAAGTGCAGCATACCCCGCCGCAACAGCTGTAAGGAAGGTCAATGCCGGCATCTAAACCGGCATCCAAAATTGTCTTGGTTCCGTCAAAGTCTAGTTTGTGCGTAGAGCCATCAATGACCACGAAAACCTCTTGTTGGCCGTCCGAGGCAGCAGCAGGAGCGGCGGCGACATCGGTAGCCCCATCTGCAGGCTTCGAAGTTGGAGACGTGAACAGCTCAAAGTGAATGTGGTCTTGAGAGACCCCTGCAGACTCCATGCCTTCGCGCACGGCGTGGATCATAGCCTCGGGGCCACAAGCGAACACCTCGTCGACTGGAGATCCCGAGAGCAGCGCAGACTGAACCGCCGCGACCTTGTCGGCATCCATGCGCCCCGCATACAGTGGGACATCGACTGGCTCGCGGGTAAAGAAGTGAAACAAGCGCAATCGCTCGAGGTAGCGGTCCTTCAAGTCATCGAGTTCGGACTTGAAAATGACGCTGGACTGGTCCTTGTTGGTGTAGAGCAAGGTAAAAGTGCTGCCTGCCTCAGTCGCCAAAACCGTTTTGATGTGCGACAGAATGGGCGTGATGCCAGAGCCTGCCGCAAAGGCCACGTAGTGCTTGGACTGTTTGGCATCCAATGCAGTATAGAAACGACCGTTGGGCGCCATCGTCTTGAGGACATCTCCCGCTTTCAAGTGCTCGTTCGCCCAAGTGCTGAACCGACCGTCGGGCACCTTTTTGATGGCCACGCGCAGCTCTTCGCCGACTCCGGCGCAAATGCTGTAGCTCCGGCGCAGCGACTCACCATTGATTTCTTGGTCAAAAGTGAGGTATTGGCCTTGCTTAAAGGCATACGCAGACTGCAGTTCTTCGGGAACTTGCAAGACAACGGAGACGCAATCGGCCGTTTCTCGGCGGACTTCTGAAACCTGGAGGTTGTTGAATCTGTCAGACATGGGGTGCGAATCTCGGAAGGAATGTGATTGGTTGGAGAACCCATTATGCCCCCCATCGGTTCTCTCCACATTCCCCGATGTATTTTTGAAGCGCATGGAAATGGACCTGTTGCAACGATTCGAGGCTTATGTGGCCTCCGAAAAAAAGATTGAGCCGAAGGATTGGATGCCTGACGCCTACCGGAAAACGCTGATTCGGCAGATCAGTCAGCACGCCCACTCGGAGATTGTGGGCATGCTTCCAGAAGGCAACTGGATCAGCCGAGCGCCCAGCCTTAAAAGGAAGGCCATACTGATGGCCAAGGTGCAAGACGAGGCTGGTCATGGCCTTTATCTGTACAGTGCCTGCGAAACTTTAGGGGTTCAGAGGGATGATACCATCGCCGACTTGCACAGCGGCAAAGCCAAGTACAGCAGCATCTTTAACTACCCCACCCTCACATGGGCCGACATTGGCGCTGTGGGTTGGCTCGTAGATGGTGCCGCCATTATGAACCAAGTACCGCTCTGCAAGTGCAGTTACGGTCCCTATGCCCGCGCCATGGTGCGTGTCTGCAAGGAAGAAAGCTTTCACCAGCGCCAAGGGTTCCAAATCATGATGACCTTGGCACAAGGCACTGAGGAGCAAAAGGCGATGGCACAAGATGCCCTCAACCGTTGGTGGTGGCCATCCATCATGATGTTTGGGCCTCCGGACGACAACAGCCCCAACAGCGCCCAATCCATGGCTTGGAACATCAAGCGTTTCTCCAACGATGAATTGAGGCAAAAGTTCATTGACCTCACCGTGCCACAGGCAGAGCTCATCGGGTTGACCATCCCAGATGCCGACCTGAAATGGAACGAGGAAACGGGCCATTATGAGCACGGCCCCATTGATTGGGACGAATTCAACCGGGTCATTGCAGGCCACGGTCCTTGCAACAAGGAACGTTTGGACGCCCGCAACAAGGCCTGGGACGATGGCGCGTGGGTTCGCGAAGCTGCGGGAGCACACGCCGAGAAACGCGCTGCACGCAAGGCCGCAGCCAACACGGCTGCAGCCTAAATCCAACAACGTGGAAAAGCAACACTGGCCCCTCTGGGAAATCTTCATCCGCAGCCGTCAAGGCCTGTCTCATCGCCATGTGGGCAGCCTGCATGCCGCCGACGCGGAAATGGCCATCGAGAACGCCCGCGACGTATATACCCGCCGTCAAGAGGGCGTGAGTATTTGGGCGATTCCAGCCACGGAAATCACAGCGTCCTCTCCAGATGAGAAGGATGTCCTTTTCGATCCCGCAGACGACAAGGTTTACCGCCACCCTACTTTCTATGACCTCCCAGACGAGGTCAAGAACATGTAAGCGCCCTCATGAACACGCGCTTCGAATACCTCCTTCGTCTTGGAGACGACGCCCTGATTCTGGGCCAACAGCTTGGACTTTGGACGGGCCATGGCCCCGTGCTCGAAGAAGACATCGCCCTAACCAACATCGGTTTGGACCAAATTGGCCAAGCCAGGGCGTGGCTCAGCTTGGCTGGAAAGGCCGAGAATCAAGGGCGCGATGAAGACCGCCTCGCCTTTCACCGCAACCAAGAGGGTTTTCGCAATGCCCTCTTGTGTGAGCGACCCAACGGCCACTTTGGCGACACCATTGTGCGCCAATTCCTTTTCGATGCATACGCCGTCCCGCTTCACGCGGCACTCGCGCAGTCCAACGATGCAGAAATCGCCGCCATCGCGCTGAAAAGCGCCAAAGAGAGCGCCTATCACTTGCGCCACAGCAGGGCTTGGCTTGTTCGCTTGGGGGACGGCACCGAAGAGAGCCATGAAAAGGTGCAAGCCAGCTTGGATCTGATGCTCCCTTTCGCAGGCGACCTGTTCTTTTCTGATGAAGTCACCACAGCAGCAACTGACGAGGGATGGGGTCCAGACCCTTCCGACCTGCGCGCTGATTGGGAAGCCATCCTCTCGGACACACTGTCCGAGGCGCAATTGAGGCGTCCCGACGCTGTTCCAGAACAAATCGGTGGACGCCAGGGGCGCCATACCGAACAACTCTCCTTTCTGCTTGCAGAGATGCAAGTCCTGCCCAGAACCTACCCCGACGCCAAGTGGTAATGCGCAGTGCCGACGATTGGCTTGCGCTGCTTCAAGAGGTTCCGGACCCTGAGATCCCTGTGCTCAATATTGTAGAAATGGGCATCGTGCGCAACGTGGATTGCCAGGAGAATGGGGTTCTCGTCAACATCACACCGACTTACATGGGGTGCCCGGCCATGGACGCCATCGCCGATGACATCCGGGATAAACTGACCCCATTGGCTCAGGAGGAAGGCCGAAAACTCCAAGTGGATTTGGTGTATGCCCCTGCTTGGACCACGGATTGGCTTTCGGATGGCGCCAAAGCCAAGCTCGAAGCTTATGGCATTGCGCCTCCGGGAAAGACCGCCGACAAGCGTGCTTTGAATGGCGAAGCCCCGAGCGTTCGCTGCCCTCTATGCAAAAGCGACCGCACCGAAATGGTGAGTCTTTTTGGCTCTACGGCCTGCAAGGCACACTACCGTTGTCACGACTGCTCAGAACCGTTTGACCACTTTAAGTGCATTTGAGGAATGGGAACCGTGCAATTGGAAAACATTTGAAAATGAGCTGGACCACACACGCTTCTCAACTGCGATGTCCCGCGCCTACACAGTCTTTTTGGTGACCGCCTACCCGCCAACCGACCTGGTACTATGAAACGATTTCTCGCTTGCCTGGCCATCTGCGCCTCATTCTAGGCCTCTGCTCAGGATGATAACTGCACCTTCGGTTTCAATCTGCGAATCGGCAGTCAAAAGGAAATCCGGACCACCCGAACACAACAAGTGTGCACGAACAGTCCGGATTCCCATCCTATGAGGGTATTCTCCGGCTCAGAATCCTGCGTTGAGCAATGGGAGGCCCCACTGTCCCGCGTCACCGATGACCTGCATCAGGTAAGTTCCTGCAACATCGGGACGGGCCACGCGGTAGACATATCCTTCTTCGGCCTGCACCTGTCCTGACCACACCGTGCGGCCAGCTGCGTCCAGCATGCGGAGCTGGGTCGCTCCCAAGTCACGTCCAAACACAAACGTCCAGTGGCTTGCATCCTCGCTCACAGTAATCGGAGTATCCAGGATGCGTGCTTCGTTCCAGTTGACCACTAAGAATGGCAGTTCAATGATGTCAGAACAAGTCGCGTTCCACGCTTCGAGCTCTACTACATGCCCACCAGTAGTCTCCACAGGAAAGAACAAGGGCTCATTCTCACCTGCGATTTCTCCATTGACTACCCAACGGTAAGCCTCCTCTCCCCAACAGGTAGAAATGGCTTCCAAAGCGGTGCCTCCAATCGGATCCATCACCACCATCGCATCGTAATCGGCCTCAGCTGTGACAGCAGAAGGGTCATAGAGGTCAAGCACGACGGTCTCTTCCAGACACAAGTGCTCTACCTCGAGTGCGTAAGTGCCAGGGGCCAATCCACTCAAAGACACCTCTCCTCCATCCTCGACATTGGACCAAACGGATTCATTGCCCAATCGCAACGAAGTCACAAAATCTCCATTTCCATACAATTCAAAATCCAGAGAGACTTCTCCCGCATTGCATGAAGGCACCTCCCAATCGAGGCCGAGCAACTCAGGCTGCTCACCTGGCGTCACCGAGAAAAGACGGCGCTCAGTGCCACACAACATCTCAGGGCCAGCCACCACCAGGCCATATTCACCAGGCGCTAGGTTTTCAAAGGCTGCAGATCCTGTCGCGCCAATGATCTGATCCAATACGTTGTCTCCACCGTCCGTCAACAGCACATTGGTAGGCTCTGCACCCAAGGAAACTTGAACACGGCCGTTGTTCATCTCTGGACAGCTCGGCGGACGCGCAGCCACGGTCGCACTTGGCACAACCTGTAGTACAAATCGTCCTTCCTCAGCCTCATGTGAAGGGAGCGTGAAGGTCATTGCATCGCCCACTCGGGAAACCATGACGTCACCGGTCTCAGTATCTGTGATTGTTACACAAACCTGCGCCCCTTCTGTAAACCCAACCACACGCATGGTGGTCTCGGTGTTGGCTTTGGATTTGACATACAAATCCGCTGTAGCATTGGTTGGCAAGGCTTTCGCACTGCAGCGCCAATCTCCAGCCTGCACTGCGATTTTGCCAGGGTAAGAACCCGAACCGCCCCTGTAACTGAGGTCGTAAGAAGGAAGGTATTCCACTGCTCCTTGGTCGCCAATGCGCATAACAACGGTTCCTGAACCAAATTCATTCTCGACCTCCACCACAAGGCGGGCTTCAAAATCACCGGCACTTTCGCTTCGGATAAAAACCTCATCGCCTCCAGCTACCTCAATAGCAGCGCTGGGAACAACCAGGGTTCCTGTCGTGTCTGAAGCGTGGTTCATCCTGACCCAAAACCCCTGACCAGGCAAGATGTATTGAGGAGCTGAATTCAACTCCGGTGTTGACTCCGAATACACCTTGAAGATTCTGGCTTGGGTATCAAACACCAAGTACTGGTCCTCGATCAAACTCCCATTAGAACCATAATCCGCGATTGCATTCCAATCCAACTTCGCTTGATAGGGGTTGTACACCAAATTCCATCCGTCGTAAGAGCTGGAAGGCGTGCGGGTAACAGGGAGGCTCACAGATCCGCCCGATGCATGATTCCGGAGTTTTCCCGTAGTGTGAAGTGTGGGCGTTTGAGACCCATACATGAACAACCAAGCTCCACCGAGCGTATCCAGAGCGGTGTTTTGACTCGATGGATAGACAATCCCCCCCTTCTTTTCACTCCAGAATTGAACGGTCGAAGTTGAGTTGGGGTAATCAGACCCCGGTACGCCAGCGTAATAGAAGTCGGTCGCATTGCTGAAGTCGCTCATGGTCGCCCCCGTCAATGGACTCCCAAAAAGCGAATAGCCCCAATTGGTGACGCCGTCTGAATCGGGTGCGATGTAACGCTTTACCACAGCACTGACAGCCTCTTGGGAACCGGTGCTGTTGTCCTCTAAGCTGGCGCCATTGGCAATCATGTCCAACATGCCTGTGCCATTGGCATCAGAAGAGAAAGTGAGCTCATTTCCGTTCATTTCGACCACGCCTTGGTCAATGTCCAAAACACCGGTAATGCGCGCGTCCGCGGCGAACGTCACCCCCGCACTCGCGACGCGCAGCGTATCGAATCGAACGTCAAGCCCTGTAACTGTTTGAGCAGAAGTTCCAGTCAATTCAATCTTTCCTGAAATCAAGCTGCCATCGTCGATGGTCAGGTCGCCTTTGACTTGAAGCACGGCTCCTTCGGTCAAGGCCAGTTGTCCACCTGAGGCAAACGTGAAGTCATGCAACTCGACATTGGTGACCCCTGCAGCCAACTCCATTTCTCCTTTGACAATCAGGCGGCCTGTTCCTGAAACAGTGCCTCCCTTGTGATGGACATCGCCGTCTACAGTTAACGTCAATCCCGATGGAATGACCAGTTCTGCCCCTGCCTCCAAAGTCAGCTCTCCCAAAGTGTAGCTCCCAGATGGAACAGTCACTGTTGTGTTGGCCGAGATAACCGCATGGCGCGTTCCACTCTCGGTCACCGAATGGATGTCAATGTAGAGGGAAGATGCATTGCAGGTATAGCCTGCTTCGCTGCACGACTTGCCTGCCCAGATGGTTCCGTTGAGCTCTCCATCTTTCCTGCTGTACACCGTCGGCCAATCATACTCACAAGAACCATCTTCTGACAATGCAACGAGCCCGTCTGAAGGTGAAGCATCGTAGTTGCTCGCATCCGGGTCCGTACAACCCCGCTTCAAGCCAAAGACGCCAATCTCGTCAAACGCATGAGAGGCCGTAATGTTTGATCCTGAAGTGTTGTTTTCTACCTCCACTTGAATGGTCAACGACCCTGATGTGGCATTGACCTTTTCGTTCACCGTTAAAGTCGCACTCGATACTCCCGCAATCTCTGCCAGCAACGGTGACTGCAAGGTGGAGCCGTCCTCCCACCCCATGCGGGCATAGTCAGAGGCCGCTTGACCACCGAGACCAATCAGCTCGCCCGTCACATAAACGCTGTCAAAGCTGGCGACAGAAATGGCACGGGTAGACCAACGCATAAAATCTCCGTTGGTATTGAACGACCTCATGACAGTGTCCGCAGACACCTCCTTGGTTGCGAAATAGAAAGGCGAAGGATTCATGCCTGACCCCGTACCTACGCTCGCGTCCTCAAATTCAAAAGTCCACTCCGTCTCTAGGGCAGCGTTGTCCTCATTTTGAATGCCGTCACCATCGAGGTCAAGTGACCCATCATAACCATAGTCCAGGCCACCTTGAGCTGCCCCGTTAGTGGCGAAATTCTCGAGGTAAATCGTTTGCAAGGAGAACCCTTGACAATTGCACGTGCCATCACCCGCGTTTTCATAGCGGTCAGAAAAGTTCGACGCGTCCCCGTCATCACAAGCGTCTCCAATGTATTTGCATTGGGTCGGGTCGGAAGTGATGGCCAATGCATTGTAAGAACAAGCCCGAACGTCCATACATCCTAAATCTTGACAATTTCCGTTCACGTCCTTTCCGGTCTGGCAATAGTCTCCAAAGACAGAAATCTGCTCAAGCCGAAGATGAGATTGCCACATCGCATAGCCTTTGACCACGATGACAAGGGAATGGACAGCCGAAGACGCAATGGTTTGATCAAAAGAGGTGAACTCACCTTGGACATGGAGCACCTCACGCTGAACACCATCTTCTATGAAATAGAATACAAGGCCCCCTGTCACGTCATCTTCCTCGAAGTCTGATGTCTCGCTTCCTACCAAACGCACCTTTGGAGATGTTACATTGGTCACGTTCAAGTCACGCGTCATCAAGGTAACCGTCGTGGTATCTGCTGTGCCTATTCCCGTTCGATTCATGGCGAGATATTGAGACCCGCCATCGGCGCGAATTCCAACGATACCTTTTTGCTCTTCACCCAACAGCGTCCAATTGGCATCACCTGCCCCCAAGCCTCCCTGAATAACAGCCACACCCGCATCATTATTGACATCGGTAGAATTGTACTGCGCCAAACCTGTACCCAATGCATAAGCGGAAAAATCCTCGTCCATCAACATGATTTCGGGATCAGCACTGTCACAGGTGCCATCACCATCGATGTCAATACAAGCATCGCTGGCGTCGTCAACTCCGTCCATGTCAATGTCAACGAAAGACTGAATGCCCGTAATGGACACCTCATCTAAATAGATAGCGTCAACGAAACCATCATTGCGAAGCAGAATGAGCACCTGGAGGCTATTGGAGGCTGTACACGTCTCGTTGACAATAGACAGCGACTCAAAATCATTGCCCAACTGTGATGAAACCAAACGCTCTACACCGTCCTCATAAACATAGATGTACAGTTCATCGGTCCCAGAAAAAGAACCTGCTTCGGTCATCTCGACATTCAACTTCAAAGAGGAATAACCGGAAACCTTAACCGTCTGAGAAACCCAAGAACAGGTCACTTCGGCGTTCACCCACGACAATTCACCACCGGAGTTATTGGGAGGTGTTGGACCGCTAACGGCCCAATACGAGCGACTAGCAGACCCCGCTTCAAAAACAGTTTGCGACGCAATAATGCCTGAATTGTCGGAGAAGGTCTCCGAAAACAGATCAGTTTGGGCATGAATCCAAAAAAATGGAGACAGCAAAAAAGCAAGCAGCAGATAGGAGGCTTTCATCGCAAATAATATCAGATTCGTCTACAAATATAGCCATTTATAGAACAAAAATGGAGTTCGGTCGATGAAATCTACGGATTAAACGCCTATTCGCTTCCCAAGATTAAAAACATTGTATTCACAAAAAGGGGGGCCACGCCCCCCTTTTCCTTATCCGCTATTTTCCTCCAATCAATCCACAACACCCACCCAACGCTGGGAAAGGCCATCAGAAGATTGCACTTTGAATACCGTCCAACCGTGAACTGGAGGCACTGACACAAACACCTCTCCTGCCGCTACAGATATTGTTCCGTTCTCGACCAATCGTCCCGCAGCATCCCACCAACCAAACTCGGCACCCTTCCACTCATGTGGAAAACGAATGCCAAACTGTCCAGCGTGAATGCCCAGCCATTCCAATCCCACGGACTGGTCTTGCAAGTACTTGCCCACGGTGATTTCAAACGACTCGCTTTCCGTGCAGGCAAACCCATGGCTCACCAACTCCAATGCATAGGTGCCCACTTGCTCCACGCGAACTGCCAAGGGAGCGTCTGATCCGACTTCCTCGCCGTCCAAGAGCCAGGTATAGCCGAAGCCATCTCCTGTTTCGCACACTGTGCAAGCCGCCTCCAGCCATGCCCCACCATTGGATTCCACCGGCACAAAGCCGTTGTACACTGCGTTCAGCCCTGGGGCTGCGTCATCCAATAAAGACACAAACTCGTAGGTCTCCAGACATGTGTGGTCCACTTTAAGCACATAGTTTCCAGGGGCAATGCCCTCCAAAAGGTGCTCGCCTGATGGCAGTGTCGAAGACCAAACGGATTCATTGCCTTGCATCAGTTCGGTCTGGTAGTCGCCGCTGCCATACAGCTCAAACGCCAGTGAGGCCATGCCCGCATTGCAATCCGAAGGCATCGGCTCCAAGCCCAACAACTCTGGCTGTTCGCCCGGTGCAATCAATGCATGGCGGCGGCCACCACGACACATCGAAGTGCCCTCTTGGGCGTCCACCATGATCGCATACTCGCCCGGGGCCATTGGAATCTCCAACGTTCCTGTCTCCTGGAACAGCATGGCTGCCACTTCCATCGTCTCATAGTTGGTCACCGTAACGTCGGCCACAGCTGCGCCCAACTCCATCACGATAGCGCCCGCTTCGCTGTCCGGACAATCCGGCGAGCGGCCTTCAACCATTCCAAACGGTACCGAGTGCAGCGTGAACCGCCCCTCCTCTGCCACATGGGCAGGCAAAGTGAACGCCAGCTCTGCTCCAGCCTCAAGCACCATCACCTCGCCCGTTGCATGATCCTGGATGTGGGCGCAAATGCTCGGAGAGCCCAAGACCTCTACCACACGGATCGTAGACGCCATGTTTGCCCGAGAACGAACAAACAGTGCTCCATCAAATGCCTCCAAAGGAAGGTGCTTGGCCACATACTTCTGGCCATCCACAATCAACGCTGACTCTCCCAATTGGGTCGAAGAACTGCGATAACTCATGTCACCAACCACGTATTCCTCCGTACTGCCATCGGCACCGAAACGAAGCAACATTCGACTCGCTCCATTGTCGTTCTCCACTTCCAACAACGCCTCGAAGACCCCCTCACTCTCACTCCGAATGAAATCAACCGACGTGCCGTCGTTGTCTATCATCGAAGGGTTCAACGTCAACGAACCCGTGCTCACGCCGCTCTTCACCCGAACCCAAAATCCTTGACCAGGATTCACATAACGCATCGCCACTGAGTCCTCTCCGGCCTCCTGCTCATTCGTCCACTGAACGCCAGAGGTGTTCTTGCCATAGCGGCGGAAGCGGCGAAGCTGCGTGTCGAACACCAAAAACTGATCCTCGATGACTGAACTGTTGCTGTTGGACTCATAAAGCGCGTCCCAATCCAACTTCGCTTGGTAAGGATTGAACACCATGTTCCAACCCGCTGAAAGGCTATCAGGCCCTTGACGCGTGACGCTAAAGACTTTGTCCGAACCACCCAGCTGGTGGTCGTTCAGCACCCCGTCTATCTTCATGGTAGGGGTCTGAGAACCGTACATAAAGACCCAGCTTCCACGGTCTGTCAAACTCGCAGTAGAGGATGATGCATACACAATAGATCCCGTAGGCTCGTCCCAAAACGAAACCGTGGAAGTCGAGTTCGGATAGTCAGAACCAGGCCATCCCGCTGAATAAAAGTCTGTAGTGCCGTTCAAATCACTCACCGTAGCACCAACAACAGAGGTGCCAAACATGGTGTAACCCCAGTTGGTCACGCCGTCTCCGTCAAGAGCCATGTAACGCTCGACCTCTGCCGTGAAAGAAGTATTCGAGGATTGCATGGCCCGAGCAGGAGGTCCAGTGATGCTTGCAGAAGCGGGAATCGCATCCAACACTGCCGTCTTGTCGTCTCCAGGACTGCCTGACACTGCACGTGAGGCGAAGACCAACGGGTTGTTGCCCATGGCCAGCTCCGTGCTGGCATCCAACGTCAAGCGCCCTTGGATTTCCAAGGAGTCGTTGACGGTGACCCCAGCCGTATTGGAGATCTGTAACTCGTCCAATGTGGCGCCATCTCCCGAAATCGTCTGGGCCATACTGCCCGACAATTCCACCAGCCCCGATACCGACGCTGGGTCGGTGGAACCAAAAGCCAAGTCACCTTCGATCGCCAAGGTCTTGCCATCTGCGACATCCACACTCGAGCCCGGAGGCAATTCAAAGTCCTGCACGGTCACCACTGCCGGTCCGTCACTTGGAATTTCAAACCCTCCATCGATGCACAGCATTCCCGAGCCCGAGACGCCATTGCCGTCTTCATCCTTGTAGGTCCCCATGACCCGCAAACGCTTGCCCGCAGGAATCACCAAAGCTCCGCCACTTTTGATCGTCAAATCCCGCACAAACAAGTCTTTGGTGGTCGGGTCACCATCGATATCCGTGGTCCCGTTCACCGTCACCGTGGTTCCGTTCGAAATCACGTAATTGAACGTCGTTCCACTGGTTTGCCCATTGGCATCCACCTGTTTGGCATCGAGGTAAGGCGCGCTCCCGCAGTTGCCTTCGGGACACGCTGTCCCTGCCCAAAGTTTGTCTTCGAATCCCCCATCATAGCGGCTGTATGCCGTCGTAAACTCATACACACAGCTCCCGTCGTCCACCTGCGCCGTCGCATCATAGCCGGACGACGCATTGGAATCCGTGCACCCCTCCTTTCCCCACAGCGACACCACAACATCATCAAACGTATGGTACTCAGTAGAGGCATTATTGAGCGCCTCAACTCGAATTTGAATAGCACTGGCCGACGTAGCTTGCGTTACATCCACAGTGGTATATGCTGGAAATGGCGTTGTGCTGTCATCAATAATCTCGGCTAAAGTGGAACCCGCCGCCACATCATCCTCAATCAACCGCACCTTGATGTAATCGGAGGACTCCATACCCCCATCTTCAGTAATTTGAATTTGTAGTCGAAAATGGTCGTAGTCAGACGTCGCTAAGGCCTGCGTGGTCCAAGTGTACTCGCTTAACAACCACCGACCGTCAAATACCGTGTCCGTCGAAGCACCATTTCCATCAACAACATTGACGGTCGTCCAATAGTCAGCTTCAGTTCCATCCGTTGTACCGTTGCCCACATTGGCATCGGCAGAAGCCCAAGACCAAGCCGTTTCCCCTGCAGCATTGTCTTCATCGAAGTTTCCGTCTCCATCGACATCGGTGTAACCGTCGTAACCGTATCCGAATCCCTGACCTCCAGATTCACCACCAGGGCCAAAATCCTCAAAGTAAACCAGGTCGAAATCTTGGCTTGAGCAATCGCAGCCATCTGAAGCCGCATTGACAGTGTAAACGTAACCCTGTCCTCCAGCCGGGGACTGACACTCCTCACCAGGGAACGTACAAGAGCCATCATCGCTGTTGGCACTGGCATCGTAGTTACAGGCCGTTTGGTCTATGCAACCATTAACCACCTGCAACAAGACAGACACCGTTGCTGTAGCAGTAGATTGATTCCCTACCGCGTCGGTAACCCTCAAGGTCACATCGTAATCTGCCTCGGAGGTAAAAGTCAAACTGGTGGCGTAAGTACCATCGCCATCAGCGCTCAATTTCACCTGTGACGTGGAAATGGCACAATTGTCCGACGACGTATTAAATGTTCCATTTGCAGCACTTAAAGATGCCGTTCCACCCGAAAGAAATAGCGTTAAAGCGTTGGCCACAGCCGTCGGAGCGGTGTTGTCCGCGATCGTGATGGTCTCGGAGCTCACCGCACTCGTATTGGTCGCCTCATCGGTTACGCGGAAATAGAAAGTCTTGGCGCCGACATCATCGCAGTCTGCCTCAAACGTCGTTGCGAAACCAGACCCGCTGAGCTCTGAGATTTCGTAGGTCAGGCTGCCCGATGCCGTGCAGTTGTCTGAGGCTGTGATATAGGCCGAGGCACTGATTGTAGACGTTCCTACCGAGGACAACACCTCCGTCAAACCTGAGGAGACAGCATCTATTGAAGGTGGTATAACATCATTGATAGTGACAGTCACTGCGCCCCCTCCATTGACCGACATGATCCACTCATTTCCTGCTTCATCCTCAATGCGCACATCCACCGTGAAGGGGGTTCCAACATCATTGCAATCCACAGCAACAGAGCTTCCCCAAGCTCCTCCTACCCGTTTGATCTGGATGTCAAGATCTTCATCGGCAGTACACCTGTCCAAGGGGTTTCCCGCGATATAGACGTCCGCCGGCAAAATGGTACCGGAACCCAATGCACTGAGGTTTTTTGAGAGTGCGCCTCCTGTGATCTGCGTGGCATTGGGCATGGTATTGTCCTCGACCGTCACCGTCACCGTGGTCACATCTGAAGTGCTCCCATCGCTAACAGTCAACGTCACTTCATTGCCTCCCAAGTTGTTGCAATCAAATGCATTGGGTGCCACCGACAGGCTTGAACTGCAATTTCCAGAAGAACCATTGTCCACCTCTGCAGCGGTCAGGGTATAACTGCCGTCTGCAGCGAGTGATACGGTCACGTTCTGACCCACCGCTTGCAATGCAGCATCCGTGATGGTGACGTATCCCACACCGTTTGCACTGGTGTTGTTGGCGGCGTCTGTAGCGCGCACATAGATGGGCCAACTCTGCCCTGTAGCATCGGAACAACCAAAGGAGACCGTAGAACCCCAAGTGACAGCATCACGGCTTATTTCATAAGTCAAGCTCCCGCTGTCCGTGCAATTGTCCGATGCGGAAATGGACAAATCAGACACTCCAACCACAACCGACCCCATGTTCAACTGGAAACTGGTAGTGACAACGGTGGGGGTCGTGGGGATCTGGTCATCGGTGACCACCACATTTTGTGTGGCTGTAGCCGTATTGCCCGAAGCATCGGTGACCGTCCATGTCACGACAGTGGTCCCAACTGCGTATGATGACGGAGCATCGTTGGTGACCGAAGCCACACTGCAGTTATCCGCAGTTGTAGGGCTCCCAAGTGCCAAAGACCCGGGCACTGAACAAGTCCCACCGTATGAGCTGGTATTGGCATTGACCGTGGTCGGAGCCGTAATGGTGGGAAGCGTGTTGTCGGCAATGGTGATCGTACCTGAGCCTTCCGCGACGTTGCCCGCTGCGTCTGTTCCTTGCAAGTAAATCGTCTGCTGCCCCAGTTCTGAGCAATCAAAATCCACAAAATTCGTCGCGGATCCCCAGTCGTTCCCGGTCTTGGAGACCTTCTTGATGGCCAGTCCACAATTGTCTCCGTTCCCATCTGTTGCTGTTGCCCACCAAATGCGACGAGTGCTTGCCGTTGAGCCTCCTCCCTGACCTAGGTAATAAGTGCCGCTTAATGCGCCAATGGTTGGCGGCGTCACGTCCTGCACCGTAACCGTCGTGGCAGTGGCGGCGCTCACATTTGTTCCATCTGTGGCCCGCACCCATATGTTTTGCGAACCCGTTTCGTTGCAATCAAACGACACAGAGGATCCAAAGCCTGCAGAAGCACTCGTTTTGGAAATCTCATAGCCGGTCAAGGTGAAACAATCACCCGTAGATGACACGGTCACATCTGCCCCACTCTCTCCCGCTGAAATCGAGACGGCACCATTGCTGTCCAATGATACGGTCGCTTGATTCGCTGTGACAACCACATCTGAACATGCCGACACCGATCCAGTGACCTCTAAGTCAGTCCATTTATACTCGGCCTTGCTGTCGCTGCCGTTGCTGACCCAAACCTCGATGGTCATGGTGCTCCCCGTGCCTGTGACGCTACCCGATAGGAAGGTGTTCGAACAGGTACCATTGCCGGAGCAATCGTCAAAGAACGATGCCAACAACTGAGCCGTCCCATCATCCACTGTGGCATACAGCTTGATGTACTCAGAAGCACTGTTTTTATTGGCTTTTAGAAGTTGCAATGACGCAGATATACCGGTAGCACCGGAAATATCAATGTCACGTGAAATCCACTTCACGACCCCATCGGTCTCTTTCGCCTTCCACATGCGATCGTCCCTGTCGCCCTCAGCACGAAATTCTTTGGGTCTGTTATTCGCGGCCGCTGTAACGTCAATCGAAAACTGAGACTCAGAATTGGCACTGTAAGGACGAGAAGTTTTGCCGCTATCCGTGATTACAGAACCATCCTTAAAGCCGTGTTCTTTGGGGTAGTTCGAAGCGTCTTCCGAATACAGCAGTGTAGCCCCCGATTGAACGGAGAATGACGCTGTACTGCTAAAGTTGGAAACAGAACCTGTACTCCAATTGCTCCAGGTTCTCAGTTTTTCCAAATACCCGCGCATGGCGCCTTGGTCAGATTTTGACCCCGAATAATACCAAACGTCATCGCTGTTGTCATCGAGCAACAGCACCTGCCCTTCAATATTGGGCGGCACATAACTTGCGTTCGTACCATCGTTTTCCGGCGCCACAAAGGCCAAAAACGTGGGATTCGATGTCCCAGCGCTTGTTCCGACGTAGGCATAGAGGCCTTCTTTCTTTAGGTCCCAATTGTTTCCGCTCGCCGATCCGGTGCTGGGTGAGTTCCCTGCGTTGTTTTTGGGGTTCTGAAAGTAGCACACCTCACCCGCCGACATACCACCGGCGTCTGCCGTCCATGTCAGCGCCTTGCTGGCATCGTCGACCGAACCTGAACCGTCCCACCCTCCATCCGAGATGAAATAGATAACCTGATTGGCAGGGATATCCTCAATGGCCACGAAGGCAAAATCTCCATCGTTGACCGGTTCGAAACCCACGAAAGCAATATGCCCCTCTTCTGTTTGAGCCTCAGCATTGGCAACGAAGCACACCAAGCAGAAAAACAACAAAACTCGAGCAGGGGTCCTCAAAGCCAAACGGGAGGAAGTGGAGCAGGTTGTGGTCTGGGCGTGACCGAGATGGACGAAGCCGAGAAGGTCAAAAAGGAAGGTGAATGCGGTGGTCCTTTTGTTGGGAAAAAGGGCCGCTCCACGGTGGTTTAGAGGCATCGGAATTTGGTTGCAATTCAACCCTTAAATATAAGTAGGAACCATCCTACAGCCATAGATCAATTCACCTACGTCAGCATATAATAATATTTCAAAGGGTCAAAAAGCCAATTGAATTGCAGAAAATAGCACTGAATTTGGGACTCATTATGTGAGCTAGACGACTGTCAATCAAATTTCTACATAAAAAAAGGAGGGCTCACGCCCTCCTTTCATAACCTCAACCGAGGTAGTCTTAATGCACTCCTGCCCAACGGGCAATTTTTCCCTCAGAATCCGATAATTCGACGGTCAACCAGCCCCGAATGGGTGGCATGGCGATGAAATTCTCGCCCAAAAGGTCTCCAAGTGACTCTAAAAGCAACAGTCTTCCTGTGGCATCATAAGCACGCACCATCGCGCCCTTCCACTCCCTGTCCAATTCGACCCCAAGCATCCCGTTGTGAATGCCCAGCCATTCCAATCCCACGGACTGGTCTTGCAAGTACTTGCCCACGGTGATTTCAAACGACTCGCTTTCCGTGCAGGCAAACCCATGGCTCACCAACTCCAATGCATAGGTGCCCACTTGCTCCACGCGAACTGCCAAGGGAGCGTCTGATCCGACTTCCTCGCCGTCCAAGAGCCAGGTATAGCCGAAGCCATCTCCTGTTTCGCACACTGTGCAAGCCGCCTCCAGCCATGCCCCACCATTGGATTCCACCGGCACAAAGCCGTTGTACACTGCGTTCAGCCCTGGGGCTGCGTCATCCAATAAAGACACAAACTCGTAGGTCTCCAGACATGTGTGGTCCACTTTAAGCACATAGTTTCCAGGGGCAATGCCCTCCAAAAGGTGCTCGCCTGATGGCAGTGTCGAAGACCAAACGGATTCATTGCCTTGCATCAGTTCGGTCTGGTAGTCGCCGCTGCCATACAGCTCAAACGCCAGTGAGGCCATGCCCGCATTGCAATCCGAAGGCATCGGCTCCAAGCCCAACAACTCTGGCTGTTCGCCCGGTGCAATCAATGCATGGCGGCGGCCACCACGACACATCGAAGTGCCCTCTTGGGCGTCCACCATGATCGCATACTCGCCCGGGGCCATTGGAATCTCCAACGTTCCTGTCTCCTGGAACAGCATGGCTGCCACTTCCATCGTCTCATAGTTGGTCACCGTAACGTCGGCCACAGCTGCGCCCAACTCCATCACGATAGCGCCCGCTTCGCTGTCCGGACAATCCGGCGAGCGGCCTTCAACCATTCCAAACGGTACCGAGTGCAGCGTGAACCGCCCCTCCTCTGCCTGCTGTGCAGGCAGTGTGAACGTCAGCTCCGCTCCCTCCTCCAACACCATCACCCCTCCAGTCTCGTGGTCTTCGATGTGCGCGCATACATTGGGCACGCCCAGCACCTCGATCACACGGATTGTCGACACCATGTTAGCACGTGACTTCACATACAGCGCAGCATCAAACGCCTCCAACGGAAGGCCCTTGGCCACATACTTCTGGCCATCCACCACCACTGCCGACTCCCCCAATTGGGTAGAAGAGCTCAGATAGCTCATGTCGCCATCTCGGTATTCAACAGCACTGCCGTCGGCACCAAAACGCAGCAGCATCCGCGTTGCACCGTTGTCATTCTCCACCTCTACCAACACCTCATAACTGTCTTCACCGGCACTTCGGATAAAATCAACCGCTGTGCCATCGTTATCGATCATCGTTGGATCGAGGGTGAAAGACCCTGAGCTCACCCCGCTCTTTACGCGCACCCAGAAACCCTGTCCTGGATTTACATACCTCATCGCAACGGAATCCTCACCGGCCTCCTGCGGAGTGGACCAATGAATCCCGGAAGTGTTCACACCGTAGCGGCGGAACCTTCTTTCCTGCGTGTCAAAAATCAGGAACTGGTCCTCAATCACTGCACTGTTGTTGGAATCATACACAGCATTCCAATCGAGCTTGGCTTGGTAGGGGTTGTACACCATGTTCCACCCTGCAGAAAGCGCGTTGGGTCCTTGTCGCGTGATGCTGAAAACCTTGCTCGAACCGTCCACCTGATGGTCGTTCAGCACGCCCTCGGTCTTCATCGTTGGCGATTGGTTGCCATATAAGAAAACCCAACATCCCTTATCCGTCAAACTCTGAGTGTCCGATGAAGCGTATTCAATAGAGCCCGTTGTTTCGTTCCAAAATGAAACCGTAGACGTTGCATTCGGGTAAGCCGATCCTGACCATCCCGCAGAATAAAAGTCAGCAACATCGTTGAAGTCACTCACCGTTGCTCCCGAAATCGAGGTGCCAAACATCGTGTATCCCCAGTTTGTTGAACCATCGCCGTCAGGCCCGATGAAACGCTCAACCTCTACCCTCGGATCTGTATTCAATTGGTTGGCAACCCGCCCTCCTGCAAACGTCCCTTTAATGCTCGATCCAGATGGTATTGGATCCAAAAGCCCCGATCCATTGGCGTCTGAACTAAACTTCAACGTGTCGCTCCCCACATCAATATCGCCCGCTGTCAGGGTCAAGCGCCCTTTGACCTCCAATCCCCCTGAAAAAGTGACTCCTGAACCAGCTCCAGTGCTTGTGTTATCAATCTCCAAAACATCAAAGCGCGCCCCTTGACCCGAAACGGTCTGCGGCTCGTCGGATTGCAGCTTGACCATGCCAACAATAGAAGGAGGCTCTGTACCAAAAGACACATCGCCATTGACGACCAGCGTCTTTCCTGCTGGCACTACCAAGTTCGCTGTGGGTGGAAAATCAATGTTGCCCACGGTAACGGTGGCAGGAGTACCCTCCCCATCGGGTATGGATACTGGACCTGCAAAGCAAACAAGGCCTGCCCCGGTAAACGGATCGGAATCCATCGCCGTGAAGGTGCCCAAGACCACAATGACATAACCTCCGGGAACATTCACCAAACCACCATCCTCGACATAGAGGTCCTTAACGAACAGCTCATAGAGGCCGCTCTCCGCGTTGAGTTGTGTGCCATCTACCGTAACTGTTGTTCCAGAAGAAATTCGATAGTTGAAACTGGATCCTTCTGTCTGACTCGCGGCATCCACATTCACGGCCTTGACAAATGGGGCGCTGCCACAACCAAAAATCCCGCCTGTGCAAGCCTCACCCCTCCAAATCTTGTCCGTGAAGCCTCCATCATAGTAGCTGTACGCCAGCGTAAGGATGCACGAGCCGTCATCTGCACTTGCAGACGAATCATAGTTTGTCGCATTAACATCGACGCACCCCTTTTTGCCGTACCCCTGTACCTGAATGTCGTCGATGTAAATGTCCTCCCCTGCATCTGGGGCATCGCCTTCCACCACCACCTGCAATGCATTGACTGTGCTCAAATCCACTGCTGCGGACAAGGAAGTATTCGCCACAACATCATCATACAGACTGGCCACAACCCCCGTATTGACGCCATCTTTATTCACACTGATGGTCCACCCATCCGTGGACTCCAAATAACCGCCAATATTGTTCGGCTCTACCACCGCACTGACGTGCCCCGCAGAATAATCCGAGACATCAACCGATGCCGTAGTCAACACGGCATCTGACGCCTGATATACATTAAATGACAGATCCGATCCACTTTGGGAAGATGGAAAAACGAATACGCCTCCTGCGCCAGCGCAGGACACCGTCCAATTGTCATCCATCGCATCGTAGCCTGAGCAAATAGACAGGTAGGTACCTGACTCGTCCTGGTAGACTTCATCATCGAAGGGCTCGATGTACAATTGGGTCATCGTTACTGCCGCACAGTCACACCCATCACCAGTAGCATTGGGCGTGTAGACATAGCCTGTTGAACCACTCGGTGCAGCACACTGCATTCCAGGCAGGTTGCATGACCCATCATCTAGAGTAGCACCATCAACGTAATTACACGCGGTAATCTCCGTACAACCACACGTACCCGCAGGAAAATCAATGCAAGGGTCCGCCGGGTCACAGATGCCATCTCCGTCTTGGTCCACGCAGCCTTGCAGCAGGACGTCATCCAAAAACCAATTCTCATTCTGGTCATTGTTGCCAACGATCAGGACCTGCATAATCGACCCCATCAACCCTGTCACAGAGAAAGGAGCGTGTGTGCAAGAGCATCGATTCCTCTGATCTTGCTCCACAAAGGGTCCGCCATCGATACTGATGTAGAGGGTAAGATTATCTGAGACATCTATGTTGGTCTCTTCTGAGGGCGAAGCCGAGAAATCAGCGATATAACCATCGATCGTAATCACAGGCGAAACCCAACCTGCACCCTCTGAATCTTCCCAAGTAAATTGTTGGCTGCCATTGTAGGACACCACACCCACGAAATCACTGGCAGCGCAATTGGCAGAGAAGTTTCCATTTGCAGATAAAACCAATCCTGACCCGCACATATCACCATCCGCAAGCAACGAGGCGTCTTCGAAATCCTCCTCGTAAAGTACCGTCGGTGCTGAAGTCACCGTCACCTGAGCAGTGTTTGAAGCGGAATTACCTTGGGCATCGAACACAGTCAGCGTCGCTGAATACTGTCCCAGAGTCGAAAAATCAAACGTGGCTCCTGTGACACCGTTCACCGTAATGGTACTGCTCACGATACCACAGTTGTCTGTTGAAGTATTGAACGTGCCGTTACCCGCAGCAAGGGTGACTGTTGACCCCGTGAGGTTCAGCGTAATGTCGTTGGCAATGGCCACCGGATTTTCATCATCCAACACCGTCACGGTCACTGAAGAAACCGCACCGACATTGGTGCCATCTGATGCCCGTAAATACACAGTCCGAGCACCTGCACTGTCACAGTCAAAGGACAATGATGATGCCCACGAAGACTGGTTGTGGGACAATTCAATGGTCGGTGAACCGCTGCAATTATCAGAAGCCACTGCCGATACATCTGAAGCGGTCATGGTGACCGCACCGGCCGCGTCCAAAATCAGGTTGGCATCACTGCTGGAAACCGCGGGGCCGGTTGTGTCTTGGACTGTAACCGTCACGGACACGCCTTCACTATAGCTTGCACCATCATAAGCTCGGACGTACACCGTATTCGCTCCGAGATCAGCACAGTCAAAGGCCAACGAGGACACCCAAGTTGCATTGTCTACAGACAAGGTGTACGTGAAACTTGAGGCACAATTGTCTGTAGCACTGGGGGATACCGCAGAGGGATCAAGGGTGTAGTCTCCCTCCCCATCGAGGCTCACCGTAGCATCAGATGCGGTCAGCGTTGGTTGGGATATGTCTTGTATGGTAAAGCTTGCAGCCGCTGAAGCCGAACTGGTATTTCCACTCCCATCCTGAACCTTGAAATAAAGGTCCAATGACCCAAGGTCTGCACAATCTACCGTCGTTGTTGCGGCAAACGTTCCGTCGCTTGCCGTTGACACCAAGTAGGTCAAGCTCCCCGAAGCCGTGCAGTTGTCCGTCGCAGTGACATACGCATCCGAGGCTGTAATGGTCGCTGACCCCGAACCGTCCAACCCGATTGTGGTACCGCTAACACCGGAAATGGTCGGAGCGGTTTGATCGGCAATCGTAATCACCTCAGACCCCGCACTCGTGTTGCCCGAGGCGTCCGTCACCCTGAAGTAAAAAGTTTTGGCTCCCAAGTCGTTACAGTCGGCCACAAAGGTGGTCGCGTAGTCACTTTCATCGGTCGTCTCTGAAATCTCGTAAGTCAGGCTACCTGAAGAGGTACAATTGTCCGATGCTGTGATAAAGCTGGAAGCAACAATGGTAGCCGACCCTGCCCCACTCAAAATCTCCGTCAGTCCCGACGTGATGGACGAGATAGTTGGAGCCGT
>CAJQJX010000021.1 GCA_905478795.1 uncultured Flavobacteriales bacterium | reverse complement strand
CCAAGGTGGACGTTGAAGCGGCAGGCAAGCAAGCAGGCAAGCGCGGGCGCACCGTCACTGGCGCTCCCAAAAAAGAAATTTCCGAGAAGGACATCCAGAAGGAAATCAAGGAGACACTCGCACGTTTAAGCAAGGGCAAAAAGACCCAAGCCAGTGCCAAGACTCGCCGTGCAAAAAGAGACGCCAAACAAGAGCGCGTCGAACGCGAGGAACTCGCTCAAATGGAGGCGGCGCACACGCTCGAGTTAACCGAGTTCGTAACGGCATCGGAACTCGCGACCATGATGGATGTCTCCGTCAACGAAATCATCTCGGCTTGCATGTCCTTGGGCATGATGGTCTCCATCAACCAACGCCTCGATAAAGAGACCATCGGCATCATCGCCGAAGAGTTTGGCTATGGTGTAGACTTCGTTTCTGCCGAAGTGCAAGAAGCGATTGAGGTGGAACAGGACAGCGATGACGACCTCGTCACACGTCCTCCCATCGTGACCGTCATGGGCCACGTTGACCACGGTAAAACTTCCTTGCTCGACCACATCCGCAAGACCAACGTCACCGACGGAGAAGCGGGTGGCATCACCCAGCACATTGGTTCATACAGCGTTTTGCTGGAGGACGGAGCGCGCATGACCTTCATCGACACTCCGGGTCACGAAGCCTTCACGGCGATGCGTGCCCGTGGTGCGCAGGTTACGGACTTGGCCATCATCATTGTAGCGGCCGACGACGCGGTCATGCCTCAAACAAAAGAGGCCATCAGCCACGCTCAATCTGCGGAAATTCCTTTCATCATTGCGATCAACAAGTGTGACCGCGAAGAGTCCAATCCCGACAAAATCCGAACGGAACTTGCCGAACTGGGCATTCAAGTGGAAGAGTGGGGTGGCAAGACTCAAAGCCAAGAAATCTCTGCCAAAACAGGTGCAGGCATTCCAGAGCTTTTGGAAAAAGTCACGCTCGAAGCAGAAATGCTCGAGCTCAAGGCCAACCCCGCCAAGCGCGCCATCGGAACCATCATCGAATCCAGCCTGGACAAAGGCCGTGGATACGTGACCAACCTCATCGTCTCGGCGGGCACCTTGCGTGTCGGAGATCCGATGCTGGCGGGTCAATACAGCGGTAAGGTTCGCGCCATGAGCAACGAACGCGGAGAAGCCGTTCAAGAAGCGGGACCCTCGACGCCCATCTCCATCCTTGGTTTGGACGGTGCTCCTAACGCAGGTGATGAGTTCCACATCTTCGAGAACGAAAAAGAAGCCCGCGCCATCGCTCAAAAGCGTCAGCAATTGCAACGCGAGCAGGGCATTCGAACACAGAAGCAGGTCACCCTCGAGGAACTCGGAAGGCGGATTGCAGTGGGCGAATACAAGGAGCTCAACCTCATCATCAAGGGCGACGTGGACGGATCCACGGAAGCCTTGGCAGATTCCTTGCTCAAGCAGAGCACCGAAAAAGTTCAAGTCAACGTCATCCACAAGGCTGTGGGTCAGATCTCCGAAAGCGACGTCTTGCTGGCCTCTGCGTCCGAAGCCATCATCATCGGCTTCCAGGTCCGCCCAAGCGGCACCGCCCGGAAACTGGCGGAGAGGGAAGGCATCCAAATCAGGATGTACTCCATCATCTACCAGGCCATCGAGGAGATGAAAGAGGCCATGGAAGGTCTGCTTTCAGCCAAGATCGAAGAGCGCATTGTCGGTACAGCCGAGATTCGCGAAACCTTCAAGATTTCCAAAGTTGGAACGATTGCTGGTTGCTTCGTCCAAGATGGCGTCATCCAGCGCAACCACAACATCCGCGTGATCCGCGAAGGTGTGGTGGTCTATACCGGAACGCTCGGCTCACTCAAGCGCTTCAAGGACGATGCCAAGGAGGTCAAGAAAGGTTTGGAGTGCGGTTTGAACGTAGACCGCTTCAACGACATCAAGGTGGGCGACATCATCGAAGCTTACGAGGAGGTCGAAGTCAAGCAAACACTGGACGACTGAGGCCATGGAAGGGAAGCCCATCAGCAAGCTTCCGGACCTCGGCACGACCATCTTCACAGAGATGACCGCCATGGCCAATCGCTATGGCGCACTGAACCTGGCCCAAGGATTCCCCGACATTCCCCCACCTCAAGGGCTGGTGGAAGCCGCCGTGAAGGCTCTTCGTGACGGAACGCACCAGTACGCCCCCATGGCAGGGCGTCCCGACTTGCGCAACTGGATTTGTGGACACCACCTGAAACGCCATGGCGCCCAGTATGATCTCGACCGCCAATGCACAATAGGAGCCGGGGCCTCCTCCCTCCTGTTCGCCGCCATCCAAGCCTTGGTCCACCCTGGCGATGAAGTTGTGGTACAAGCGCCTGCCTATGACCTCTATGGGCCCGCCGTCCAATTGGCTGGTGGCCGTCTCATCCAAGTCCCTTTGCTGGCGGACGACGGAAATTGGGACCTCGATGCGTTGCTAAAAGCAGTCCACGTCCGCACCCGGATGGTCATCCTCAATACGCCGCACAACCCCACCGGAACGGCCTGCCCTCCCGGTTTCCTCGATGCCTTGGCAGAACACCTCGAAGGCACCGATACCCTGGTGCTCAGCGACGAGGTCTACGGTCCCATCGTACACGACGGCCATCCTGAGGTGTCCCTCACGGCCCATCCAACACTGCGCGAACGTGGTCTCGCCTTTGGCAGTTTCGGCAAACTGCTTCAGGTCACCGGCTGGAAGATCGGTTGGGCTGTGGGGCCCACGCATCTGACCACAGAGCTTCGAAAAGTTCACCAATACGACGTCTTCTCAACGGGAGCTCCATTGCAGGCGGCCCTCGCCTCCTTTCTTCCGACCTCCCAAGGTGAGTCTCACCTAAACGGACTTGCGCAGATGTACCAAGCCAAACGCGACCGGCTGCTGGACGGCTTGAAGGGAACGGCGTGGCACTCCACGCCTGCAGCTGGAGGGTTCTTCCAAGTCCTCGATGCCCGAGACATCATAGAAGGTGATGACGGCCACTGGGCACGCGAATGGACCCGGACCCACGGGATTGCCACCATTCCACTCTCCGCCTTTCATCGGCCAGAGACCCCACAAATACGCGTGTGCTTCGCTAAAGAAAACGCCACACTGGATGCCGCAGTAAATAAGCTGTGCCAAATTGCAGCGGATCATGCGCGTTGACCCCTTCCACATCGTCGGTATTCAGGCCAACCTAGTGTGGC
Organism: uncultured Flavobacteriales bacterium; assembly: GCA_905478795.1. Classification (GTDB taxonomy): domain Bacteria; phylum Bacteroidota; class Bacteroidia; order Flavobacteriales_D; family Sanyastnellaceae; genus UBA8752. Next base: position 53,347 of record CAJQJX010000021.1, on the reverse strand, counting down.
GCGAGCCTGACGCCAATCTCACAGCTTTCGATAAACTGCTGTCCAACTTGACACCGGACGCCTGCGATCTATTGGTCCTCCCTGAGATGTTCACCACAGGTTTCAGTTGGCCCCCAGTCGATCCGACAAAGGGTGCCAACACCACCGTCCAATGGATGCAATCCTGGGCGGACCGCCTCAGTTGCGCGGTGGTCGGCAGTGTGGGTTGCCACGACCAGGAAGGGAGCCCCCGCAATCGCTGCTGGTTCGTCCCACCAACAGCGGAAGGCTCTCCTGCTTATTACGACAAGCGGCATCTTTTCTCACTCGCCGGAGAGCACCACCATTTCAAAGCTGGCGAAAAGCGCATTGAAGTGAAATTCCGCGGCTGGCGTATCCTCTTGCAAGTCTGCTACGACCTGCGCTTCCCGGTCTTCACCAGGAACGACAGGGAAACGCCCTATGACCTCGCCCTGTATGTGGCGAACTGGCCCGAGACCCGTTCCTCGGCCTGGCGCACACTCCTTCAAGCACGGGCCATCGAAAATCAATGCTTTGTCGTCGGCATCAATCGGTCAGGAACAGACGGAAACGGACACCGGTATGCCGGAGACAGCCTCATTGCAGACTTCGCAGGGAGCCTTTTGGCGGATACCGGAAGCGATGGACTCCCCAAGACATTGCAAGCCGCGATATCTCACGAAGATTTGCAGGCCTTCCGCACCAAACTGCCTTTCCTAAAGGATGCAGACAGCCGAAAGGGCTGACCAAGAAACCGAACGTAGCGTCCGTTCCCACGCACAGGCCTTCGCCAACATACCGAAGGCGTTCAGCCTTACTTAAAAGCGTTCTCGCCGGTGATGTCGAGCCCCGTGATCAAGAGGTGAATGTCATGGGTGCCCTCGTAGGTGATGACCGACTCCAAGTTCATCATGTGTCGCATGATGGGATATTCACCTGTGATGCCCATTCCACCCAACACCTGACGCGCCTCGCGGGCGATGTTGATGGCGATCTCGACATTGTTCCGCTTGGCCATGGAAATCTGTCCACTGGTGGCCTTGCCTTCGTTGCGCAATTGACCAAGACGGAGTGTCAAAAGCTGCGCCTTGGTGATCTCTGTGATCATCTCGGCCAATTTCTTTTGTTGCAACTGGAAACCCGCGATGGGACGGCCAAATTGCTCACGCTGCTTGGCATAGCGCAAAGCTGCGTCATAGCAGTCCAAAGCGGCACCAATAGCCCCCCAAGCAATGCCATAGCGCGCACTGTCCAAGCAACTCAATGGTGCGCCCAAACCTGAACGGCCAGGAAGAATATTGGCCTTGGGGACCTTGACATCTTCAAAAATCAACTCGCCCGTATCGGAAGCGCGCAAACTCCACTTTCCAGTCATCTTCGGAGTGGAGAAACCCTCCATACCACGCTCCACCACGATGCCGTGGATGCGTCCGGTCTCGTCCTTGGCCCAGACGACCGCGATGTCGGCGAAGGGCGCATTGGAGATCCAGAGCTTGGCGCCATTGAGGATCACGTTTTCCCCGTCGCCAGCATCCTTGAAGTTCGTGATCATGCCACCGGGATTGGACCCATGGTCCGGCTCGGTGAGGCCAAAGCAGCCCATCATCTCACCGGTGGCGAGTTTGGGCAAGTACTTCATCCGCTGATCCTCTGATCCGTACTTCCAAATGGGGTACATGACCAATGAGCTTTGAACAGAAGCCGTGCTCCGCAATCCACTGTCACAACGCTCCAGCTCCTGCATGATGAGGCCGTATGAGATCTGATCCAATCCAGCGCCACCGTATTGTTCGGGGATGTAGGGACCAAAGGCACCTATGGCACCCAATCCAGGCAGCAAGTGCTTGGGAAAAACCTGCGTTTCTGCAGCATCTTCAATGATGGGGCTCACCTCCTGCTTGACCCACGCACGGGCCGCATCTCGGATGAGTTTGTGCTCCTCAGTAAGGAGGTCGTCCATCATATAGTAGTCATGCCCCTGGTAGAGGTCGGTCTTAACAGATCCCATGTTCATGGTACAAAAATACAACGCTCGCGTGCGTAGACTTGAACAACCATGGACCTGGAACTACCAAAACATCCTGAATTTGCCCGTGTTGCCGCAAAAATTGCCTCTGACAGGCACGGCCAGCGCATTCAGGATGCCTTACACGGTCTGTTTCCCACCCTTTTGCCCAGCCGTAAATCGTGCAAAAAAGCCATCGAAAGGGGGCGAATTGCCATCAACGGCGTCCCCAGCACCACTGCACGCAGGGTTCAAACCGGGGATGAGGTGGTCTATCTGCCCGACAATGCCCCTCCACGCCCACCAGGACCCGGGGCACCGCAACATTTAAAGTGGCATCGGCCTGATGGGGCTGACCACCTCTTCGTTTGGAAACCCGCTGGACTGGCCACATCGGGAAGTGGGCGCCTCAACCTGGCGGCTGTGCTTGCCCATTTGGCCCACGCTGGAACCCCCGACCAAGTGGCCGCGCTCACCGCCCACCATCCCGATGCCTTGCGCTGGCCGCAGCCTATTCACCGCCTCGACCGCGTCACTTCTGGTTGGGTGTGCGTGGCGTTGAACTTGAGGACGGCCAGCAGCATTGGGGCCGCCTTTGCCGCGCAACGCATTCGTAAATCCTACCTCGCCCTCGTGGCCGGTGACCTCGACGGCCAAGGAGAATGTCGCCTTCCTCTAGAGGGACAAACCGCACACACATCCTGGAATGCCATCGCTTCGGGGCCCCTCCCTGTTCACGGAACAGCCACACTGCTCCGCGTGCTGCCCACCACTGGAAGGACGCACCAGATCCGACGGCACTGCGCACTGTTGGGTCACCCCATCGTTGGGGAAGACCGCTACCCGGAGAGGGTTGACACCGGCGAAGAGCCGCTTCGGTACAAGGGGAACGGACTGTTTTTAAGTGCCGTCGAACTTCATATTCCAGCTGGTGAGCACGGCGCATCGTCCCGCATATCCGCGGATGCTCCCAAAAAATTCAGGCGCATCGCTTGGGTCAAAAACGCCTTGAGTCAGGATCAAGCCACGGACGCTTCGTAGCCTTCGTCAACCAAAAGCCCCTTCTTTTTGTAGGCCGATACGGCGAGGTGGTCTGCGCGCTCATTCATGGGGTTGCCCGCATGGCCTTTGACCCAATCGAATCGGACCTTGTGCTTGCGGTACACCTTGAGGAATCGTCTCCACAAATCAGGGTTCTTCTTGCCCTTGTATCCCTTTTTCTCCCAATTGAAGACCCAACCTTTGACCACCGAGTCGATCACGTACTTGCTGTCGCTCACAACCCAAACTTCCACGCCGTCCCGCTTGAGTGCTTCCAGCGCCACAATGACCGCGAGCAACTCCATGCGGTTGTTGGTCGTGAGCCTGTAGCCCGCCGTGAATTCCTTGCGGTGTCCACCCCATTGCAGGATAGCCCCGTAACCCCCTGGGCCAGGGTTGCCAGAGGCTCCCCCATCGGTGTGGATGACAACAGGCTCAGCCATTGCCCTGAATCAGCATGGCAGCGTTGGCAGAAAACAGCTTGACAGCAATCGCCAATAGAATGATGCCGAAAACCTTTTGAAGCACCGCAATGCCCCCCTCGCCAAGCAGGCGCTCGATGCGTCCTGTCAAACGCAACACGAAGTACACCAAGGCAATATTCACAAGGATGGCCAGGGCGATATTGATGGCCGCGTACTCGGCACGCAACGAAATAATGGATGTCATGCTGCCCGCCCCCGCAATGAGAGGGAAGGCCACAGGAACAATCGTCGCTGTCTTCATGGATTGGGGCGATTGTTTGAACAGCGTGATCCCGAGGATCATCTCCAGCGCCATGAAGAACATGACGATGGAGCCGGCTACGGCAAAGGAGTTCACGTCGATGCCCAAGAAATTGATGACCCCCTCACCCAAAACCAGAAAGGCCAGCATAATGCCCAAGGCGACCAGGCTGGCGCGTTCTGCATGAATGTCTCCCGCCTTGCGCTTGATGTCGAGCAAAAAAGGAATGGAGCCAACAATGTCAATGACGGCGAACATCACCATCCCGGATTTGAGCAATTCCGTCCAATCAAATGCCATGTATTCCATGCGATTGTGGGTCGTTCTTATCCAACAAGGATAGGCATTCTGCGACCGCGCGCAAGGCTTGCTCTGCACAATGCCGGGCTTCCAAAGCCCGCACCTTCTCGGCAATAGTAGCAGGAGTCTCCGCTGTGACATCAAGCGCCACGTTGGCCTGAAAGAAGACCGCGCCCGTGTCGTATTCAGCATCCACCCAATGCAAGGTGATGCCTGTTTCACTCACCTCTCCCTTCTGAAGGGCATCATACACCGCCTGATGCACATGGTTTCCATACATCCCCTTGCCACCAAAAGCAGGCAGCAATGAAGGGTGCAAATTCAACATGCGCCCAGAAAATGCCTGAATCAGAGAGGGCGGTACTTTCAGCAAAAAGCCCAGCAGTACCACACATTGCACCCCATTGGACATCAATTCTCGGGCCACCGTTCCATCGCCGAGCTCGGCCTTGGTAAAGACCCAAGTCCTGACCTGGAGAGCCTCCGCACGTTGCAACACCCCAGCAGCAGCCCGGTGAGTGGCCACCACTTCAATTTCTACATCACTGCGCTTTGCCGCAGACTGAATCAGCCGCTCTGCATTCGTCCCCTCTCCGCTGGCCAAAATGGCCACCTTCATCATGCCTGCAGCCATCAGCGGGCGTCTGGATTGAATACAGCAGGGTCGGACAGTGGTCCGTTCTGCCGTGCCGTTCTGTCTTTCAAAAGTTGGCTCATCGCCGCTGAAATCGCTTCGACCTCTGGATCCTCTGGCAGGGCATCCGACAAAGCGCCTGCAACGCGTTGGCTGACGGCCATGGCCATTTGAATCTCACTGTTTGCAGCGAGGTAATAATCGTCTTCCAGTGAGAAGAAGTAGTTCACATCTCCCGACAAAGTCGCAAAGAGCTCTGAACCCACCTGCTTGGCCAAAGCACCGGCCCTTTGACGCTGGGCCTCAGTCAGGGTGTTGTCCTGAGCAAACTCCGACAGCAACTCAATCGAAGGCAACATGATGCGGTCGTAGGGAACATTCCGCGAAGGCGTCGACGCAATCAACCGTTCCAGCACTTCCAAGCCCTTCGTCACCTTACCCGATTGGGCAAAGGATTCTGCAAGGTTGGTCAATTGCAGGCGGATGTTTGTGGCCATTCTGCGGTTGTTCTCGTCCATGTATATCTCGCCCTCGGAATCCATACCTCCCCACTGGAAGTCCTCCATGACATTGGTGTACATGAGGTCCTGAGCAATCCCCACAGGCTGACCGCCACGGGAGCCATACTTCACAGGAACCAATCGCCAAGCCAGCCCTTCCAAGCGGAAATAGTCTTGCAGGCCCACGTAACTGTCAGGACCGATGGTCACCGCGAAGTAGACGGGACGCTCCCAGTTGTTGTTGCGCAGGATCTCCATGACCATAAACTGATTCTTCAACACATACTGCTTCGGAGTTCCTTGGCCATCGGTGACCGTCCAGGTCAAGGCATCCACAACCCGATCACGCTCTTCTGGAAGCACAAGTCCCGAGCTTATGGCAGCATTCTTGTCGACAGGGATTCTAAAGCTGTTCGAAGGCAAGTGGGCATACTTCCGGCCTCCGCCATAGTCCACCATATCGGCATCGTCCAGCGCCTGGCGCATGGCCGTTTCGATGTCCACGTATGGGTTGTTCGTGTCCGACGGTGGATCCATCAGAACAATGTCACGGGTGCCCTGACGGTACTTCTCTTCTCCCATGCGAATGGGCACAGGAGCACTGTCATAGGCGCGGCGCTTCATCTGCTCTACATACCAATCCGTATTGAGCAGGCTCAGGTTCACGATCCGCACATCCGTGCGATAACCCTCTACCTCTTGCACATACCACAAGGGGAACGTGTCGTTGTCGCCGTTGGTGAACAGGATGGCATTGGGCTCGAGACTGTCCAAGTAATTCTTGGCCATGTCCACGCCCGTGGTGCGCCCAGCACGGCTGTGGTCGTTCCAACCTTCTGCTCCCATTTGGAAGGGAACCAGTAACAGCAGCGCAGAAATCAACGCGGCACTCAGTTTCTCATTGCCAGACCTTCCGAAAGCAAAGGCCAGACCGAGCAATCCGGCAGCCACAACACCGAGGTACAACACCGTGTAGCTCAAAGCATGGCCACCACCTCCAACGGATTCCAAAACAAACAAGACGACACCGAGCGCCAAAGGCGCGCCCATGGCCATCCCCAAAGCCTTGCCCTTGAGGTGGAACGCCATATCAAACAGGGCGTAAACGCCGAGCCCAATCCAGATTGTGAAGGCATAGAACGAGCCCACATAGGCATAGTCCCGCTCACGAGGCTGCAAAGGATATTGGTTCAAATAGACCACAATGGCCAAGCCTGTCAAGATGAACAGCAAGCCCGTCACCGAGAAGTCTCGCCAGCTCCGGAAAGCTTGGAAAATGGCACCTATGAGGCCCAGCAAGAAAGGCAGGAGGTAGTAGTTGTTGTGGGCCTTATCCGATGTCCGGTGAGGCGGCACATTCTCCCGGCTTCCCAACCGCTCAGCATCCAAGAAGTCCACACCAGTCAACCAGTTCCCGTCGATGAAATCTCCATGGCCCTGAACGTCGTTCTGCCGTCCTGAGTAATTCCACATGAAGTAACGCAGGTACATCCAACCTATCTGGTAGCGCACAAAGAAGGTCAGGTTCTCCCCCTGAGAGGGCACGAGCAATTCATGGTAGCGATCAGCCTGCCCTTGCAAGCGCTGTACTTCGCGAATGTCCTCTGAAGACCGGGTCTGATTCGCCCGGTTTGTGGCGGCACGAATCTGCTGCTCCACACTGTTCAGACTGCGTTGCATGCTTTGGGCATACGTCCGCCCGCGGTCCAGTCCCTGGGACAAGTCGGTGACCATCATTTGGGCAAGCGTGCGGCGCACCTCTGAATTGCCCAAGTCGGCCAATCGCGCCTCATTGCCGCGACCCACAACAATCTCTGTTGCGCTCCGCACCTCAAACTTGGCTCCAAAGCGCTGACCAAACGAACGGTACAGATTGTTCAGCGTGCGGCCCAATTCTACTTTATCCAGGTTGCCTCCCAGAATCCGACTGGCCAAATGCTGCTCAAATGACGCCGCATCTCGCTCCCTTTGGTCGAGTGGGCTCACGAAGCCAACATCCTCATTCCAGCCCTTGTAATTGGACCAGCGCTTGTATTCATTAACGTGGTTCGCCTGGCTCGAGTACATCCTCGGAAACACCATCGTGAAGCGGTCATCATAGCGCGGTACACCGTTGCGCTTCTCCCCACTGTCCACATATTCCTGCTTCACAGAGAAGTCGCCTTCGTTCGAACTGATGTACTGATCGGCCGCAAAACGATCCTTAAATGTGGCGACTCGGGTGTCTACCGCTCCACGGGATTTGTAGACACTGTGGCTCGGAAAGTAAGAGGGAGAACCGTCGCTGTACGGGTCCTCCATGTCGTTGGGAGAGTTCCAATAGTGTCCCGTTCCAAGCGGGCGGTCACCGTATTGCTCGCGGTTCAGGTAGGCGAGCAAAGCAAAGAGGTTCTCCGGGTTGTTCTCGTCCATGGGAGGATTGGCCGCAGAACGCACCACAATCAGTGCAAACGTGCTGTATCCCACCAAGATCATGGCCACAGAAAGCGCGCCCACATTCAACTGCCACCAGCCCTTCTGCCGGCTCCACCAAAGGGCACCAACGATCAGTGCAATCACCAATGTGATGTACACCGCAACACCCGTATTAAAGGGCAGTCCCATGCTGTTTACAAAGGCCAACTCAAACCGGGCTGCAAGCTTCACAAAGCCCTGAATCAGTCCGTACTGTACAAACAGCAACAGCGCCAAAGACAAGGCCATGGCACCAATGAAAGTGGGCCACTTGAATTCATTTCGCTTGAAATAATACACGGCGACGATGGCCGGAATGGCCAGCAAATTCAACAGGTGAACCCCAATGGAGAGCCCCATGAGATATGCGATAAGCACAATCCAACGCAGGTTACCAGGCTCTTCTGAACGCGCCTCCCACTTGAGGATCGCCCAAAAGACCAACGCCGTGAACAAAGAAGACAGGGCATAAACCTCCCCCTCTACCGCAGAAAACCAGAAGCTGTCACTGAACGTGTAGGCCAATGCCCCCACTGCACCACTCGCCAAAACGGCGATGCGCTGCGCCTCAGACAACTCAGTTGCGCCTTCCACCAGGCGACTTACAGCGAGCTTTCGCGCCATGTGCGTGATGCTCCAAAACAAAAAGAGGATGGTAAAGGAACTCGCCATCGCGCTCATCACATTGACCGCAGTCGCCGCCATCGCCGCAGGGAAGAACATCGAAAAAAGTCGCGCCAACAACATGAACATCGGGGCCCCCGGAGGGTGGCCGACTTCCAACTTGTAAGCGGAGGCGATGAATTCGCCACAGTCCCAGAAACTGGCTGTGGGCTCAATTGTGAGGAGGTATACGACCGAAGCGATGAGCCATACTGCCCATCCCGTGAGATCATTGAGTCGCTTGTAATTCATGCAGCGTGGATTGGTCCCAATGGAAATCGCCCCGAAAATTCGAAACGTAAACCTTTGGAACTGTCGCGAAAATAGGCCCTCCTCAGCGGGTGACCATCACCCGCTGATCAAGGCGATTCACGCCGCTTTCAACATGCAAGAAGTAACCCCCGGGTGAGAGCCCTTCCAAAGGCAATGCCCACAGCGGTGAACCCGATGTACCACGAAGAACCACGCGGCCCAGTCCATCGGACAATACCCATTGGACTCGACCATCGAATACTGCACCATCCAAACGCGCAAAAGCCGCGCCATTCGATGGGTTTGGAAATACTGAAAGGCCCGCTGGCTCGGCTTCTGGGGAACCTTCAATGGATGATTCACAATCGGTCAGAACCCCGAATTCCAATTCAAAGACCCCATCAATCAGGGCAAGGTCCACGGTCACTTGTTCTTCTCCTCCGATTTCCAAGGACATCGTCATCCCTGGAAGCCCCTGAAAACCAGGCAAGCCGGAAAACGACATCGCGAGGCCATAACAACCGGGAGGCAAACACAACACCACACCGTCCACATCGCCCTCTTCAGGGTCCAACGACAAGGATTCCGACCATTCGAACCCTTCACCCGATAGGCTCCAAGCCCACTCCAATTCTTCGAGCAACTCCACAAACGTATCCCCCTCGATCACAACCTCAATGTCCTCGCAAGTGTCATCTGCGCCATTCTCCAGATCAATGCATGCCGCCAACACCTCGCCACATTCGGGAAAGAAGGCAGAAACACAGGCCGTTTCAAAGGAAACGCCCGCGACGAAGGTGTAGTTCACCGTCATGCCATTCAACACAGAGCCGTCAGAGAACGTCCAGAAGAAGCCGACGTCCTCTGGGGATTCAGTCACGGCCATCAAGGTCCAACTGCCGTCTGCTTCTTGAACCGCCTCGATCTCAAGTTCACACTCTTCGTCTTCAGGGTCACACCCACCGCCCACATCAAAACTGATGACCTGCCAGCCATTCTCATCGACATAAGGATCATTCTCCCATTCAATGGGCCCCTCTGAATCTGAAACACCAATGGTCAACTCCGAGGCAGGGTCGCTGTTTTCTGAAGCCCAGAAATCCATAACATAACAGCCTTCGGTAAGGCACAGACCCAACTCCACCGGGTCCGAGCTCCCGGCTGGAATGATGAACATGTCATCCTGCGTCCAGTTCTCTGCGTAACCCGACCAGAAGTAAAAACCAGAAGCCCCCTCATCGGGCGTCACGGTCACAACCATGGGCTCACACGATGCGTCACACCCTTCCACCACGACCTCGATGCACCAAGTGGATCCTTCTGGGCAACCTGGACTGAACACCGTAGCACAAACCTCGTAAGTGCCGGATTCCGCATATTGATGTTCGGTCCAGAGGAAAGCATTGGTCGTGGTCATGCCATCGCCAAACTCCCAAAAGATGGAGTAGCCATCAGGCTGCATCATCTCCAGCAAGAACATTCCATAACAGGGCGTTTCCTCGTCTACTGGAAAGAAATCGAGGTAAGCCTCGTCCTCTGTCAAGCAGGGGTCGCACCCTTCGTTGGTCACTTCGATACAAACCTCCTCACCTTCTGGGCAATCCGCTCCTGTAGCCACGGCGCATACCAAGGCCGTCTGCGCACTGTCCACCGAGAAGTCAAAGGCGCCACCACCGGTTTGCAAGAGCTCCCCATCGAGGTACCACATCACATCTCCCGGACCCGGTTCACCGGAATATTCTACCAGGTACTGTCCACACAATCCCAGCGCCGATAGCGACAGCTCGACATCGCATGCCGGGGGTGCTTCTTCGAGTTCGATGCAAGCCTCCACTCCAAAAACACAGTCTGGAGACTCAAACATGGCACACACCACGCCGCCCCCTTCAACATACAACTCATCGGTATCAGAAATAAAGTTGCCTTCGCCGTCAAACCAGGAGATGACAGCACCCTCCGGCGCTCCTTCAGTCTCCAATATCCAAGTGCCCTCTTCTGGGTTTTCAGCCGCAATAATGATGTCCAATACACAAGGTCCACAGCCCTCCACCTCAACGGTGGTGCACAGGACCGTGCTGTCCGGGCAAGTGGGACTCACGTATGTGGCGCACGCTTCGAACAGGCCGTCTTCTGGAAAGGTGTGCCACGTGAAGTGACCCTCCGCTGTTGTGCTGTCGCTGAACGACCACATCACGCTTTCCCCTTCGGTGTAGTCGCAGATGCTGAGGATGTACTCACATCCTGCACCACCCACCCAGATTTCGTCGGGGCACCCTGACTCATAGTCGTCACTGCCTGTGCAAGCCACCACACCGTCCGGGCAGTCGTCGGTAACGTATTGGACACACACTTGCCAAGGCGCGTTGCCCGTACCCACGGGCAGCGTGATCGCCGTACCCCCTTCTTGGAAAACCGTGCCATTGAGCGTGTACACCAAATCAACTCCCTCTGGGTAGCCCACCGGAATCACCATAATCACCTCTCCCTCTTGAGCAGTCTGTACAAGCAGCTCCATCGTGCATTCCACCTCCGAGCAGCCACCGACAACGACCTCTGTTTCCAAAGTCACACCACCGGGACAGAAGTCCGAGCTATACGTGACAGAAACAGGGTATTCGCCGTCTTCTGCAAACGCATATTCTGCATAATGCCCACCTCCTTGAACGTCGTCACCAAACGACCACACTGCAGTATCGCCTGGCTGAAAACTCCCCGCTTCAAACTCCCAAACGCATCCATCTCCATTGGCGAACACTTCTTCTGGGCATTGGATCGGAGAAATTTCAGCACACGCTCCGTACAGCGAAACACCTACCACTTCAGCCAGGGGACCATAGCCTCCGGGCAAAACCTGCATATAGAGCACCCCGGAAAGGGCGCCATCGGTTGTCAACTGGGCCAAGAGCACCCGGCCATCCTCATCCGGGATGCCATTGGTGTTGGACGGCACCACAAACCAGGCGCTGCCAATCATATCGTCGATCGTAAAACCACCACCATTTTCGAACTCCGTCATAAACGGCGAACCCGTGCTCATGACCACTTGGGGACAATCCTGTCCCAAGGCCGCGTCGGGCGGACCAGATATCCCTAAAGTCAACCAACTGTCCCACTCCAAGGTGGGAAAGGCGTCGAATAAAATGGGGTTGTTGGCACAAGGGAATTGGCCCCCAATCTCACTCTGAAAAAACGACGTGGTGGTCTGCAAACTCGTAGGGTGCTCTGCGTCTCCAAAGACCGTGGTCACCACATCATCAGGCCCAGGTAAGGTGGCAAACAGGCGGTAGGTGGTCATGCCTTCCAATGCTCCCTCCGTATGTATGGACACCACTTCGATGTCCAAGCAAACGTCTCCGTCTACCAACTCGGATTGGGCCACCGAAGAGAAGCCCGCCAACAAAGTCAGGCCCAGGAAAATCAGATTAAATCGCATGCTCAATGTGTTGATGTCGGTTTCACAGAAAACCGAAAAGTGAACCGATTGGTTGCGCTATTGCGCATCTACAAAACGTGGGTCAGTGGGCAACACATCCCCGCAAGAGGAGCACGTGCGCAGGTCTTCACTGCCATAAAACTCCCTAAAGCGCGGCAAGAAGTCCTTCTCAATGTCACGCAATTCGAAATAAGTCTCGTGCAGCTTTGTGTTGCACCCATCGCAGAACCACAACAAACCGTCCTGCATTCCGGTGCCTGCACGCTTGCGCTCAATCACCAATCCCAAGGAACCCGCCTCGCGCATAGGACTGTGTGGAACTTTGGCCGGATGCAAGTACATGTCCCCGGGGCCGAGTTTCATATCTACCGCACGGCCTTCTTCTTGAATACGCACAGTGATGTGGCCTTCTAATTGATAAAAAAGCTCCTCTGTCTCGTTGTAGTGATAGTCCTTACGGGCATTGGGGCCGGCCACAATCATCACGATGTAGTCCCCGCTGTCAACGTAGAGGTTCTTATTGCCGACGGGCGGCTTGAGCAGATCACGGTGTTCCTCGATCCAGGTGGTCAGGTTGAAAGGCTTTGGAATCGGCATGTGATGAAATTAAGCGTTAGAAGGCGTCGTTCGAACCGGCTTCCCCACCAAATACACTCCAAGAAAGATGAGCGCGCCAAAGGCCCACAACGGCCAGCCTGTATCCACCATGTAATCCGTGCCCCCATACCGGGCCTGTCCTACGCTAAATAAAGTAGCCAAGAGGGGCTGCAGATAGATGTAAACGCTCACCACTGTTGGTTGCAAGTGTCGCATCGCAAAGATGTTGAGCAGATAGACCATGAACGTAGTGGCCAGCACCACATAAGCCACGCCCATCCATTCCGAAGGGCCAAACAAGGACCAATCGATGGCAACCGCCTGACCCCATCCAATGGGCGTAGTGAACAGCCAGCCAAACAGAAAAACCCAAGTGACCACCGTCAAAGGCTTGTACTTGGACATCAGAGGCTTGACCGCAACCAAGTAAAACGCATAACTGGTCGCATTGATCAGGATCATAAGGTCACCTTGCCAAGAAGCATGGACCCGCTCCCCCGAACCACTCCACAACAGGATGGCCGCAGCGCCCACTCCCCCCAGAATGACTCCGAGCAACCGCCGTTTCACAATGGGCTGACCCAGCACCACCGCACTGGCAATCAACACCAAAATAGGATTGACCGTCATGATCAAGCTGGCGTTGACTGGGCTCGTGACATTGAGGCCATTAAAAAAAAGCAACATGTTGATCCCCACACCGGTCACACCGCAAAACGCAAGGCGCGGGATGTCCTCGCGGGCCACCCGCTCCCGGTTAAAGGGAAGCAACAGCGAAAACAAGACCAAAGCACCTGTTACACGCAGGACAATAAAACCGCTCGGGCCAACCAAGTCAGGCATGAGGCCCTTGGCTACGAGGTAGTTCCCCCCGTAAACCAGCGCCACCACCAGCAAGGCCAAATGGGCAAGTAACCGCTGCAAGATGTGCTGGAATTAACCTTCGAGTGCTGCGCGAGCCGCCTCTACTGCAGCCTTGGCTGAACCCGCAAATACCCCTGTGTCCGTCAAGAGCACAGGGCGCTTCAGAAAGGTGTATTCATCGATGATCAGTTGCCGGTAATCGGCTTCTGTAAGATTGCGGTCAGCAAGCCCCATGGAACGGAACTTCATGGCACGTCGGCTAAACAGCGCCTCATAGCTGCCTGAATGGGCATGCATGGCATCGACCTCCTCCGCGGTGATGGCTTGAGCTTTGATGTCCCGCACTGCAGCGCCGGCTGCAGCGGGATTCAAGTCAGCTTCAATGCGCTGGCAAGTCTTGCAAGTAGGGAGGGTGAAGAAAGTCTTCGGCATGGAATGGATCAAGATTGAATCAGGGCGTCAATGGCCTCGTGGACCTTGGACAGGTCTGCTTCTACAGGCCGATCATTGTCCACGGAGACATCCGCAAGATGGGACACCGGTTCGAGGTAGGCGAGGTCACCTGGCCTGACATGGCGGTCCCATTGATATTGGATGATGTCGGGCGTCAAGCTGCGCTCAGCCTGGTCCCTGGCCATCCTGCGCGCCAAACGCGTTTCAGGGGTGGCATGGATATAGACGGTAAGGTGCAGCCGCTCTCGGACACCTTCATCGTGCAACAAAAACAGACCATCCAGAAAAACCACTGGACAAGCAGGGATGTGCAGTCGCTGCGATTGAACCCCCGGCTGATTGAAGGTGTAGCTGTCGATGTGCAAGTCCTCTCCCGCGCGCAGGCGGTCCAAGTCACCCGCCAAACGCTCCAAATCCAATGAGCCCGGCTCATCGAAATTCGGTTCCCCATCGGCATCGCGCGGAATCTGACCAATGGGCCTGTAGTAATCATCCATGCGCAGAACCGATGCCCGTTTTCCATAATGGACCAACAGGCGGTCGACAATGGTGCCTTTCCCCGAAGCGCTTCCTCCGGCAACACCAACGAGGGTGGTTCGATTGTGTTCAGTCATGTGCCATCAATTGTTCCGCCATAGACCGGTCATTGGCCAAGCGGGGAATTTTGTTTTGGCCGCCCAGCTTTCCCCGTCGTGCCATGGCATCGCGAAAGGCCCCTGGACGCAGCGCTGTCAATTGAGCATGACGCAGCACGGCACCAGAAATCAGGTCCCGGTAGTATGGGTTCTGCTCCTGCAATGCTGCATCGAGGGCGGTGGCAAAGGCCGCCTCATCGACAGGCGCGACAGCAAATTCTACGAACCACTCATGGTACGGCAATCCATTTTTCGGATTCACCTCTGGGGCCACATGAAATTCCACCACCTGTCCACCTGCTCGCCCTAAGGCAGAAGCCATCGCCGATTCAACTTCCTCGGCAATGACATGCTCTCCAAAGGCACTGGTAAAGTGCTTCACCCGTCCTGTGACCAAAACCCGCGCCGGAGCCAGAGACACAAAGCGCACCGTGTCTCCCAAATCATAGGCCCACAAGCCCGCATTTGAGGAAATCACGACCGCATAGTTCACCCCCATTTCCACTTCACCCAAGCCCAGGCGGCGGGCATCAGAGCGGCCGTACTCATTGGCAGGAATGAACTCTAAAAACAAACCATCAGCCGCATTGACGAGCAGTCCCTCCCCCAACGCACCGTCCTGATAGGCGATAAAACCTTCGCTTGCAGGGTACGTCTCAACGGCCGTCACGTCGCCCCCGATAAGCTCTCTAAAGCGCTCCGCATAGGGCGCAAAGGCTACCCCACCGAAAACAAAAAGCGAGAAGTTGGGAAACACCTCCTTCACATTGGCAGCACCCGTATGGGCGAGCAAACGCTCGAAATACATCTGAACCCACGAGGGGATTCCACTGATCAAACGCAAGTCTTGACCCGCCGTCTCCTGGACAATCGCCTCCACCTTCGTTTCCCAATCTTCGATACAGTTTGTATCCCAAGCAGGCAAGCGGTTGCGCTGGAGGTAAGAAGGAATGTGATGCGCCACAATACCACTCAAGCGTCCCAAGGGCACCCCACCAGCTGTTGGAGCCAAGGTTGGGCTGCCCTGCAGAAAAATCATCTTGCCCCCTACAAACTCTGCACTGCCGCTGTTGGCAATGTGGTGCAGCAAAGCCCGGCGTGCCGAGCCGATGTGATTGGGCAAACTGTCCTCCGTGAGCGGTATGTATTTGGCCCCTGATGTGGTCCCCGAAGTCTTACAGAAATACTTGGGCAATCCGGGCCACAACACATCGGTTTCTCCCGCCACCACACGCTCTACATAAGGCTTGAGGCCTTCATAGTCCCGCACAGGGACCGCTGCGCGAAATGCTGCCGCCTGCTCGGAGGCATCCCGGATGTTTGCAATGGCCTCCAAACCATGGTCCTTTCCGAACGCCGTATTGCCCGCACGTGAGAGCAAATCCTGCAGCACAGCCGCTTGAGCAAGCCCAGGGTTGGCGTTGTCCAAATGGTCCCTGCGCCGGATATGCCGCGCCAAGGGACTGGCCAAGCGCCCTTTCCAGCCTCCGTTCCTCGAAGTGTGCTCGCCTTTAGACATCCTTGCGAAAATAAAGGCCCACTCCCCATACAGGGAGCGGGCCTTTGAAGTTCATTGACAACGTTCAGCTCAATGCTGCACGCGCATCTTTTTCGTGACGCGAACGCCATTGGTGACCAATGAATAGGTGTACATGCCATCGGCCAAAGCAGAAGCATTGTAGACCACAGTGTGCTCTCCTGCGGGACGGGCACCGAGGTCCACCACGTCGACCAAGCGGCCTTGAAGATCACGCAACTCAATCATAAAGTCACCCCCCCAATCCGCATTGAAACGGAAGCGGGTTTCCCCAGCTGTTGGGTTCGGGAAGTTGCCGTCCAAGTGGACGCCGTTATATGCACCCAAAACGTCTACACTGACAACAGGGCAGGTAATCAACCGAATCGCTGGAGTGGCCGTCTGAGAGGTAAACCAAACGTACTCACCGCTTCCCGCCTGCTGGTAAATGATGGTGCTGTTGTCCGTATCGCTATTGCCATTGCCCAATACGGTCAACTCGAGGTCGTCAAAATCAAACTCGGTAATGACCGCGCCTGCGTAGAATCCAGGAGAAGCCAATCCCTCTACGGACACTTCGATTTCGTCTTCGAAGGCCAAAGGATAATACACTGGACTTGCAGGTGTGCCGGCCCAATTGGCGTCAGAGGAGAACTCCGCGAATTCATAAGGGGAATCGCTCAAGCCCACTTCAGGGTCTTGGTCAATCCAGCGAATCTCAAAGTCAATCCCTGAGCCCAAGCTTGGACCAAAGGCCACTGCCAAACCATACACCGTGGTTCCTTCGTTGTTGAAGGTGTATCGGTTGCCGTATCCGGTGGGTTCAAAGAAGTCGTTCTCATCGTCAAAACGTGGACCCAATTCAACATCCAGAGTGCCCGCATTGTCGTGACCGAATTCACACTCGGTATACTCCATATCCACCGTCAACTCGGAATCATCACTGCCGGCTACATAAGCCGCGAGTACGCTGTCGCTGGCCATCGTGGCGCGCAAAGTGTAGAGCCCCTCTCCATCGGGTTCCCATCCTGTCGCGATGTACAGGGTGTCTTGAGGGTTGGCAGGGCAATTGTCGTTGTTGGCGAACGATGGGGCTGTGAAGGGGTCTGTTGAGGTTGTGCTCAACACGTTTCCAGCATCGTCCAAGACATCTACCGTCACCACACAGTTCTCTTGGTTCAAGAATCCTGCGTTGCGGTAAAGGACACCAGCTAGGACACCACCATCGGCTGCGGGTACGGCCTGCTCCATCGGAGTCACCCGATACTCGAACAGGTTGTAGACGTCTCCATTGGTCAATTGTACGAGTTCCAAGCTGTTGCTCACAGGGTTGGCTTCGATGGAAATGTCATCGATTCCCCAGTAATAGTGGCTGTATCCTCCTCCTGAAATGGGGCTCTGCAGATAGGCAAACCGGATGTCCACAGCGGACTGACCTGCGGCAGCGCAGCTAATGTCGAGGCTGGTCACCAATGGATTGGCGCTGGCCGAGTTGGCAGAAGGGATAAAGGTTCCACCGGCTTCGAAAGACGTCCACATGCTGCCTCCGTCGGTACTCACCTCTACAAAAATGGGCAAGTATGGGTAGCAGCAGTAACGGAGGTATTGGTCCCAAGTGATCACGACACTAGACAAGTTCGTCATGTCCATGGTTGGCAGATTCAAGAAGCCCTCCGTATCCTCGACGCCAGAAGCGATGGGGGTGTTGTAGTAATCGCAGTCAAAAATCATCCAACCGTTGTTGGCCGTCATGCTGCTCAATGCACCAATGTTGGTGCTAAACTCACCCGCAGGTGGCTGCACACCAGACGCGGTCGCATCCTGGAAGTAACCATCACCTGCAGCGTCGACATACTGCCAGATGGTGTTGTCTGGGCTGCTGTCTTCAGTAGACAGCGCTCCGAAACCGTTGTTTCCAGCCAGTCCGTTTGCAAAGTCCTCATAGAAGAAAATCAACGTGGAGTCACCTCCTCGCATTCCTGCTGCTTCAGAGCGGGCTATCTCTTCAAGACCCAGCAAACGGCTGGTTTCGAGCTCCTGAAGGGTTGCCTTTTTGGGCATTTGCTCGATCATTTGTGCCGAGACTTGGAAGGCCAGTACGCAAACGGCCAGAGTAAAAATGTGCTTCATGCTATGTGAATGGTGCGGCAAAATAGCTCCAAGCCACCGTTCCTCATCATTTCAGAACACGACAAACAAAAAAGGGGCCCCAAACGGGGCCCCTTTCTCAAAAAGTTCAGTGAACTATCACTTCACGATCAACTTGCGGGTGGCGCGGGCGCCGTCCACAGAGATGGTGTAGGTGTACATGCCTGCAGTCAAGCCCTCGAGGTCGAGAACAGCACGCTGGTTACCGGCGGGCTGGACACCGAGGTCCATGCTGCGCACAATAGCTCCTGTCATGCTGGTTACCTCCAAGGTCACGTCAGCCGCAGCTTCGAGTGTGAAGTCGATGCGGGTGTTTCCTGCGGCAGGGTTTGGATAAGCACGGCCCAAAGTGAAGCCCTCTCCAGCGATGTCTTCCACACTCATTGTGGTTTCCGCGTTGGGGTCGAGGTTCAAGCGAACCATGGGGCAATTGGTCGTGAAGAACCAATCGTATGCACTGCTGGCGCCGAATGGGCCATAGATAAAGACAGTTTGGTCACGCTGTGGAACGCTCGTTCCAATCTGGACGTTGTCGCCACCGAGGTGCTCGAAACAAGCCATCACAGCCTCTCCTGCAGCAACATAATAAGGCTCCTCCAAAGCGAATGTGTACCATGACACCTCGCCGTCACCACTGTTCAAGAAGTTGGCCTCGAGCTGAACTTCCTCAGTTGTGGTCAACAAGCCGTCGTACTGACCGCCTCCGTTGTTCCACTCGACCCAGTCGAAGAGGTGACACACGACTTCAGCACCAACGTCAGAACCATCCATGATGGCCACGTCAATCGCGTAGATGGTCATGTCGTTTACGGCATCGTATGGAACACCAGCGATGAAATCAACAGTACCGTCTGCTGGAGTCATTCCAACAAACTCTCCGTTGTCACGGCCGTACTGCAATTCCACCACATCGATGGCCTGCTGTGCGAGGTTGTCGGCTGGGTACTCGTCGAGGCTGTCAGAAGCCACAGAGTAGTCAAAGACGTATTCACCTGCGCCTGGCGCTTCCCAGCCCTGGACACGCAATGTGTCATTCTGGCCGTAAGCAATGTCAATACCTGTGCTCATGCCACCATCAGCTTCACTGCCATTGACCGCTACGGTCAACATTGTATTGGGCTGAACAGCTGTTCCGAGACCAGTCACGCCTACTGCGAGGTCAAAAACAGGCAACTGGCTTACTGGCCAAGTCTGAGCCTCCCAGAGACCCGTCGTCAGGTAGTCAGTAAAACTCACGTAGTCGTTGATGCGAACGTCATTGGCTGGAGTGTCAAACACCACCAAGTCGTCCACCATCCAAGCGTAGCCCCACTGGCCTACCCAACGCCAACGGAAATACACCGTGGCTTCGTCACCGGCGATGTCACCAATGTCAAAACGGGCAACGTGAGGGTTGGTAGACTCATCACCGCGCTCATAGGTAGGGAACACCTCATAGCGGGCAGCGACCGTATCGCTGTCAACCACCACATAACCGTCCTCGATTTCGAGGGTTTCTGGGCTTGGCCAGTTAATGCCGTCCAAGGAGATCTCCATGTAGCAGCGCTCAATGTCCGTGGTGTTGTCCCAGCAACGGTAGTAGTTCTCAAACTCTACGGTAACAAAGGGGTGACCGGTCAAATCAACGGGGTCGCCGATATTAAACCAGCAGTTCTCCACCCAGCTGGCTGCATAGGCTTCTTCTGCGCCAAACAAGTCGGAGTCGACCATGACAAAACCATTGTCAGCAGTGGTAGAAGAAATACCGGCAATGGCGTAAGGTCCGCTTGGTGCAGACGTGGTGCACTCCCAGTTGATGCCGTCGATGTAGTCGGTAAAACCCTCGTCGTTGGCGTTGGTGAAAGTGATGTTAGAACAGTCCGAGAAGTCATTTGTGTAAATGATATCACGGGTGTAGTCAACGTGCGTGCCTTGGGCAGCGCGGGCAGTTACGGCACGTCCTGCGAACTCGCGAACCGGTGCCTGAGCAAAAGCGAAGCTCACGGTGAGCATCGCAAAGACCAATGTGTAAAGGTGCTTCATTACGTGTTTGATGTTGGATTCGTGGGGCGAATATAGCCCCCGCAACATCGAACACAGCACATCAAGGGTTCAGGCGCCCATTGGCTCCATGTAGAGCTCAATGCTGGGGCACGTACACACCAAGTTTCGATCGCCGTGTGCATTGTCAACCCGCGCCACGGCTGGCCAGAACTTCCGCTCCCGAATCACCTTCACCGGGTAAGCCGCTACCTCCCGAGAATAGGGGTGATTCCAATCGGTGGCCGTCAGCTCACCCGCCGTGTGCGGGGCCATGACAAGAGGGTTGTCATCGCGCGTCCAACGTCCATCCTCGATGGCTTGAATCTCCTCGCGGATAGAAATCATGGCTTCACAGAAACGGTCCAATTCCTCCAATGGTTCGCTTTCAGTGGGCTCGATCATCAACGTGCCTGCTACCGGCCAACTGACTGTTGGAGCATGAAAGCCATAGTCAATCAATCGCTTGGCGATATCGGTGACTTCAATTCCAGCAGAAGCCTTAAACGGCCTGCAGTCCAAAATCATTTCATGCGCCACCTCTCCTCGGTTTCCCTTGTAGAGCACTTCGTAATGATCTTCGAGTCTGCGGCGCAAATAGTTGGCGTTGAGAATGGCCACTTCCGTGCTGCGCTTCAGGCCATCGGGGCCCAACAATCGGATGTAAGCGTATGAAATCAGGTGAATCAAAGCACTGCCAAATGGCGCTGCACTGACCGCATCGATGGCTTGCTCTCCCCCTACTGAATCCAGCGCGTGGCCCGGCAAAAACGGCTTGAGGTGCGCCGCAACACCAATAGGACCAACACCAGGCCCCCCACCACCATGAGGAATGGCGAACGTCTTGTGCAGGTTCAAATGGCACACGTCTGCCCCAATGCGGCCAGGGCTGGTGAGGCCAACCTGGGCATTCATGTTCGCGCCATCCATATAAATCTGCCCCCCGTTCTTGTGCACCACCTTGGTCACTTCCAAAATGTGCTCCTCAAAAACACCGTGGGTGGACGGATAGGTGATCATCAAAGCTCCCAAACGGTCGGCGTACCTCTCTGCCTTTTCGGTGAGCTCATCGAGATTGATGTTGCCGTGCTTGTCGCATCCCACCACCACCACTTCCATACCGCACATCACAGCTGACGCCGGATTTGTGCCGTGCGCAGAAGAGGGGATCAGGCACACATTGCGGTGCGCTTCTCCCCGGGACGCGTGGTAAGCTCGGATGACCAAGAGACCGGTGTATTCACCTTGGGCACCACTGTTGGGCTGCAGGCTCATTCCAGCAAAGCCCGTGATCTCACTCAAGTACTTCTCCAATTCCGCCACCATCGTTCGCGTGCCCTTGGCCTGATCAGGCGGGCAAAACGGGTGGAGTTGGGCAAAAGGCGCCCAACCAATGGGCAACAATTGCGTAGCCGCATTGAGCTTCATGGTACATGAACCCAAAGGGATCATGGCGTGGGTCAAGGACAAATCCTTGTTTTCCAACTGCTTCAGATACCGCATCATCGCGGTTTCGGAGAGGTAGGTGTTGAACACCGGGTGATTCAAATAATCTACCGGTCTCAATTGCCCTCCCAACGGGGAAACGAACCCTTCCATATCGGGCAAGGTGACCACACTGAATCCAAGGACTTCGCATAAATCCTGGAAATCTTCGGGCAAGGTGCACTCGTGAAACGCGACGCCCACATGAACCCCGTCTGGAAAATAACGCAGGTTGATTCTCTTGCGTTCCGCCCGCTCCATGATGGCACCTGCATCCTCCATGGCAAAGACCACAGTATCAAAAAAGTGGTCATGCACGGGGGCATGTCCAGCTGCGCGCCCTGCATTGGCCAAAGCACAAGCCTGTGCGTGAATCCGTTCAGCAATAGAACGGAGCCCGCGTGGACCGTGATATACCGCATACATACTGGCCATGACTGCCAACAAACTTTGGGCCGTGCAGATGTTGCTTGTCGCCTTATCGCGGCGAATGTGCTGCTCACGTGTTTGGAGCGCCATTCGGTATGCCAACTTGCCCCTGCGATCCACCGAAGCGCCAATCACACGGCCAGGTACGTTGCGCTTGAATTCGAGTCGTGTAGCAAAGAAGGCCGCGTGGGGACCTCCATAGCCCATAGGGACACCGAACCGTTGGCTGTTGCCCACCACGACATCAGCACCCATCGAACCAGGCGATTGCACCAAGGCGCAGGCCAACAAGTCGGTCGCTACCACCACACGCACTTCCATCGCATGTGCGCGCTCAATGAATGCATGCAACGGCTCCACACGACCCTCATCGTTCGGGTACTGAATAAAGACGCCGAAAACATCTTCCGCCAATTCAATGGCGTCCTCAGAAAGACGTTCAATGCGAATGCCCAAGTGCACAGCGCGGCTGTTCAGAACAGACCACGTTTGCGGAAATACATTTTCCGAAACAATGAAGCGGTCCACCCCTGCCTTGGCCGCTTTGCGGCTTCGCGCATTGAACATCATGGTCATGGCCTCCGCAGCAGCCGTCGCCTCGTCGAGCAAACTGGCATTGGCCATTTCCATCCCTGTGAGGTCGCAGACCATGGTTTGGAAGTTCATCAACGCTTCAAGTCGACCTTGGGCAATCTCAGCTTGATAAGGCGTGTAAGCCGTGTACCAACCTGGGTTTTCAAGCACATTTCGGCGAATGACACTAGGCACCTCTGTAGGGTGATAGCCCATGCCGATGTGGTTGCGGAACAGCTTATTCTCCGAAGCCACTTGCGCAATGTGCTCCAAGTAAGCCGTCTCGGACATGGCCTCCGGCACGTCCAGCCTATTCGCCATCAGAATGGCTTCTGGCACGGTACTGCGGACCAATTCCTCCATGGAATTCAATCCCAAAACAGACAGCATACTGCTGTGTTCCTCCTTGCGGGGACCCAAGTGACGCTGAACAAAAGCTCCTGAAGCCATGACGCTGAATTAGAAGTCAAAAATAAAAGGGTACAACACCCAAAAGTGCACTCTGTTCATAACCGTTTCGTAGCTGTTAGATATTCTACTTTTGAGGGGCATGCGTGGCTATCGAGTGCTCTGGTCCAATGCCGTCATTTCGGTGGCCGCCTCTGGATGTGTTTTGCGCTCTTGGTGCATGTCTCATCATGGCGGTCCCAATGCTGAGCTGCCATGGGTTTTTGCGCTGGGCATTGGCGCAGCCACCTGGCTGGCATACACCTGGCAACGGCATGTTAAATCCACCCGGTCTCACGGTCTGCGGCCCGCCCACCTCCAGTGGTTCAACGCCCACAAACACACTTTTCGCTGGGTGGGCATCTTCATGTTGCCTTTTGCGGTCTTGCCCCTCGTGCGCACCGCAGCCCTTGCTGGGAGTTCTCAATCTTCTGCACTCCTCCTCATCGCTGGTCTATGTGTCGCCGGATTGCTCACCTTGTTGTATGCCGGACTGCCTGGCGAGAAAGGCTTAAAACTGGCCCTTCGACGATTGCCCCGCCTCAAGCTGCTGTGGATTGGACTCACCTGGTCCGTCATCACAGCTTTGTGGCCCGCGGTATTGGATGCCAACAGCGCGGCCATGGAAAGCGGGGACTTGTACCTGGTCGCATTGGAACGGGCCTTGGTGATTATGGCGCTAACACTCCCCTTTGATCTGAGGGACCGAAACTGGGACCCGCCGTTCATGAAGACCCTGCCCCAACAATGGGGGACACGAGGAACACGCATCGCAGCCGTGGTCATGCTCATCGCGGCGACGGCAGCATCGGCCATAGCCACACAAGGCAGCTTGGAATTTGGGTTCGGGCCATTGATCATGATCCCCCTTGTGGCGTGGGCTTCTGACCAGCGCCCCCCTCTTTACTATGCGCTTTTGGACGCCACCTTGATTCTGGACGCAGCCATGGTCTTGGCCTTGAGTTGATCCTTAGGAAAAAGTCACATCCAACGCCTCGGTAAAGGCAGACACTGAAGCGTCTATCACAGCGTCGCTGTGGGCAGCAGAGACAAATCCAACCTCGTAACCAGAAGGGCCGAGGTACACACCGCGGTCAAGCAACGCCGCGTGCAACTTGGAGAAGTACGCCATGCTGTCTGGATCGATTTCACTGCTGCGACGGATGTGCACCTGCTCACTAAACGCCAACCAAAAAATACTGCCCCTTGTGAAAATCCGCAGTGGCTGGCCCTTCCGTTCGGCATGCGCCAAAATGGGGTCTACCAAACGGCGTGTCCGACGCTCCTGATCCTCATAGAACCCCGGTTTGAGACACTCGGTCAACTGACCTGCGCCAGCGGCCATCGCCACGGGGTTGCCGCTCAACGTCCCAGCCTGATACACAGGACCCACCGGCGCCACATGATCCATGATCTCTGCAGAGGCCGCGTAAGCCCCAACGGGCATCCCCCCTCCGATGATCTTTCCGAAGGCCATCACATCGGGTTGAATGCCATAGTATTCAGCCGCCCCACCAAAGGCCACCCTGAATCCGCTGATGACTTCGTCGAACAACAGCAACACCCCGTATTTATCGCACAAATCCCGCACGCCTTGCAAGAAGCCAGGGTCCTGAATCAGCAGCCCATTGTTGGCCGGGATGGGCTCAATCGCCACCACCGCCAAGTCATCGGCATATTGCTTCATGGTCGCCTCTAACGCTTCCAAATCGTTGAGCGGCAAAACAAGGGTCTCCCTGGCGTAGGCTTCGGGAACGCCTGCAGATGTAGAAGTTCCCAAGGTCGCTAAACCGCTTCCCGCCTTGACCAGCAGGGCATCTACATGACCGTGATAGCACCCGTCGAACTTGAGGATTTTGGACTTGCCCGTCACCCCGCGTGCCAAACGAATGGCGCTCATGGCCGCCTCTGTGCCGCTCGATACGAATCGGATCCGCTCTGCAAAAGGATGGTTGTCCAAGATCAGGCCCCCCAACTCATTTTCGAGGCGCGTCGGGGTTCCAAATGAGGTCCCATTGGCCACCGCCGACATGATGCGCTCTTGAACAGCAGGGTGAGCATGCCCCAGAATAAGGGGGCCCCAAGAGCAGCAAAAATCAATGTAACGCTGGCCATCGGCGTCCCAAATGTGGGCGCCTTCACCCTTGTCAATGAACAGCGGAGTGCCGCCGACAGCCCCAAATGCCCGTACAGGAGAGTTGACCCCTCCAGGAAACCTCAGGCGGGCTTCTTCGAAAAGCGCAGCGCTGGCTGATCGGCCATGTGCAGCAGGATGTGAAGTGGATGTGGGCATAGGTCAAGATTCCGGGCGAAATTAGCAACCAGTCCGTCCAGGACACCCGCCGACATCCACTCCGTTCCACCGCCCATGCCCCTCGACCACCATTGGACACAACAAGGTGAATTCAAAGAAGCTGCACAGCGCTTTGATTTAGAAGACGACCTCGCGCCCTTTCGTGAGCGGTTCTTCATTCCACCACACGGCGATGGCTTGTCCCTGTATTTCACGGGGAACTCCCTTGGCCTCCAACCAAAAGGCGCCCGCGAAATCATCGAAGGAGAACTCGAAGACTGGCGCCGCTTTGGGGTGGAGGCACACTTCGAAGGCAGACGTCCATGGGTCGCCTATCACCGAGAGGCCACACAAGACCTCGCCGCCATAGTAGGTGCACTCCCCAATGAGGTTGTGGCCATGAATGCCCTCACTGTGAACCTGCACCTGCTGCTGATTTCCTTTTATCGGCCCCAAGGAAGGCGGACCAAACTCATGATTGAAGCGGGGGCCTTTCCCAGCGACCGGTATGCCGCTTTGAGCCAATTGCGATTGCATGGGCTCGACCCCGCCGAACACCTTATCGAAATCGCCCCACGTGCCGGTGAACACACACTTCGCACCGAAGACATCACCACCAGAATTACCCAAGAAGGCGATACCCTTGCTTGCGTCATGCTGTGTGGCGTCCAGTACTATACAGGCCAGTGGATGCCCATGCGCGACATCACCGCCGCAGCCCACGCTGCAGGAGCGACATGTGGATTCGATCTGGCCCATGCCGCAGGCAACGTTCCCCTGCAACTCCACGACTGGAACGTTGACTTCGCTTGTTGGTGCGGATACAAATACCTGAATGGCGGGCCCGGCTGCACCGCAGGAGCCTTTGTTCATGAGCGGCATGCCAACAAACCCGAGATGCCCCGCCTCGAAGGATGGTGGGGCCATTCCGAGGCGCGCCGGTTCAAAATGGAACCTGACTTTGACCTCATGTCCGGCGCAGAAGGTTGGCAGACTTCGAACGCTCCCGTGATGAACATGGCCGCCATGCTCGCGTCCCTCGCAGAATTCAGGGCGGCAGGTATGGATAGGCTGCGTCAAAAATCAGAGGCGCTCACCACGTTTTTGGAACGGGGCATTCACTCCGTCGCAGAATCTACAGGTTCATCCCTCGAAATCCTGACCCCCACGGACCCATCATCACGCGGCTGCCAGCTCTCGGTGGTCGCCCATGGGCGCGGAAAAGGCCTATTTGAACACCTCACCGAACAAGGCGTGATTGTCGATTGGCGGGAGCCTGCTGTTATCCGTTTGGCCCCCGTCCCATTGTACAATTCATTTGCAGATGTCGCCGATTTCCTTGGCATCCTGCACCAAGGCCTCCAACAGGACGCTTAAATTGGCCCCATGAAGAGCATGCGTTATGTCGTGATCGGCATCGGTAAATATGGGTCTCGCATCGCATTGGAAATGGCCGGCCGCGGAGCCGAAGTGTTCGCCATCGACTGTGTCGAAGACAAGGTGAAAGAGGTCAGCGATGACATTGCACTGGCCATTACCATGGATTCCACGGACCTCAAAGCCCTCAGGAGCCAGAAACTCGACGAAATGGACGCCGCAGTAGTGGCCATCGGAGACAACTTCGAAGCCACGGTGTTGACCACGCTCAACCTGCTCGACATGGGTATTCCAAGGGTGATTGTAAGGGCGTCAGGGCGTCACCAAGAGCGCATTTTGCGCAGTCTTGGCGTGCAAGAAATTCTCGCCCCAGAGGCAGAATTCGCCAGCATCGTTGCAGAGCGGCTCATGAATCCCAACCTGCGCGGGTTCTTGGAATTGCCCAACGATTATGAAATCGCAGAAATTCAAGCCCCAACGGGCGTCATAGGACGCAACTTGGGCGACATTGACCTGACCACCCGCTACAACCTTAGGCTGATCACCATTCGGCGCACCTATGACGAAGGGGGTGAAATCAAGGAGCACCTCATCGGCATTCCCCGCCCCGATACCGTGGTCGGAAAAACTGACACACTGGTCGTTTTTGGAACGTTGGGCGACGTCAACCGTTTCCTCGAGGTCAACGAATAAGGGTGACTGCCCCCACCTTTTCAAGGAAACCTCCAAAGCTCTCCCCATCATCTCGAAGGGGCTGCCACACCGCACGGTAGCCATACAATCCCCCGGGAGCAGGCTCACCACTTTCCAGCCGGCCGTCCCACCGAAGGCCCAAGTCTTCTGAGCGAAAGACCTCAATGCCCCATCGGTTGAACACCACCAACAGGTAGCTTCCCACTTCTTCTGAAAAACCACCAAAATCATCGTTGACCAGGTCGTCGTCTGGTGTAAAGGCCGTGGGGAAATAGACGCTATCCTGCTGGCAGAAATCCGTCAGCACAATGCTCGCAGAGTCCTGACATCCGTTCGAAAGCAAAGTCAACGTGACCGTATACACGCCTTCATTGGCGAGTAAAACGCCAGGCCCAGTAGAGCCGTCAGACCACGAATAGGCCACATCGGGCTGGGTCACATCGAGCCAAATCGGCCCATCCTCCTCCAAGCATATCACCGTGTCGAGCGGCAACTGGGGAACAGGTGATGGATAAAAAGCAGGCGAAATGGAGGCTGTACCTATGCAGCCCGTCACATCAACGGTAATGGCTTCGTAGTCGCCGGGCTCGGTGACAACGATGGCGTTTCCCGCTTCACCGTTGGACCATCCCACCCCGACTATGGTTGTATCGCCGGTTACCGTGGCCGTCAGCGTTACAGGCTGACCTTCACAAGCTGCGCCATCCGCATCCAAAACGATCACAGGATTGTCAAATATGCTGATGCTCACAGTATCCGAACGCTCACAACCTTCAGGGTTGGTCGCGGTGACCCAATACACCCCAGTCGTATCCGCTACAATGGAGGACACCGTGTCGCCCGTGCTCCACAGCAGGTCTTCTGCCGCTGCATCCAGCCCACAGTCCAGGGATGCCGTCTCTCCTTCGCACAGCTGCTGGTCAACCCCTAGGTCAATGGGGGCCACGTTGGCCGTCACAAAAATGCTGTCCTCATAGGTGCATTGTCCTGAAGGCCCCGCGCTCGCCGTCGCGAAGTACCACTGGTCCGCTTGTACAAGCAGTTGAGGGGTGGGGGTCTGGGGATCTAACAGCAAAAGCGAAGGTTCCCAATTCCAAGAAACACCCGCCATGGCCTGTGCCTCTGCCGATGGCTGAAGGGTAAATCCGTTCAAGTCGCACACCAACGTATCCGCAGGAAGTCCAATGTTTACCGCCTCCTGAACCTGCACGACAATGGTATCCGTCCAAATGCAATTGTTCGGCACATCCAGGGCCACACACCAAATGGTGATGGTGCTGTCGAACACCATGTCAAAGCTCTGGGTACTGGTCCCACCCAAAACATCGAACGGGTACCAACTGAAATTGAAGTTCTCGGCGGCCGCATCAGCAGGGTCGGCATAAGCTTGGGCCACATTGATGTAGACAAAGGCATCCAGTGCCTCACACACGTAATTCGGGTTGGTGCTGACATAAGGCAAACCTGTTCCCGTGGAAACGCACGGGTCTTGCGCTTGGACCACCAAGTGGCCCAGGAGCGCAACGGCCAAAAGCCACAGCGTGCGAAAAAAGGAGGTGTTCACCTGCATATAACTCAAAATTAGCGCCTTTGGTGCTGTTTGACACACATCCCAGCGCGGATGTTCACGTCAAGGCCGTGGATGAAATTCAGGGGCAATTTCCACCTCCCATCCAGCGCGAACATCGACCTCACTGGCCCACCTCAACACAGGCTCGGGGTGCAGTCCTTTGGCCGGACGGGCGCCTGACCAACGCCCGTCGCCATTTTCGTCCTGAACCATGACCACACGATAACGACCTGGCAACAGCTGGTTAAATCGACCCTCTGCATCCACCTCATGCGTGGTGGGTGCGCCTGAACTGTTCAACAACAACCAAATAACCGCACCGTCGGAGGCATGAGCCGCACTGTCCAAGACCAGTTGGATGGCTCCGTAATCCGATGGAACCCGGACGGAAAGCCGCCATTCTAAGGTGTCCGTTGACAGTCCTTCCTCTCCTTGAATCCCTCCTGGCTCGACCATGAGTGATACCGATGCTCCAGGCGGGAAAGGCCCCACATCCAAACGGTTCTCCACCAATCGGAAGAGGGCAGGCGACAAAGCAGCAGTATCGCCTTCCATCACCACTGTTCCTGAACACATTGCGGTGTCCAAACGCACAGGACGGGGCGCAAAACGCAGGCTAAAATGTCCTGCTCGATCCGCGAACCGTTCAGCCGGTTCCACTGGAACTGGCGGTGTATTGGCCTCCACTCCGCGAAACACCAGCGTATCTGTGCCAGATGGATGACGCAGCAACCACGGTCCGCTCTCATCCGCCGAAAAACCCGGGAGTTTGGCCCAAACACTGTCGCCTTTCATGCCCAGTTCCACGGGCCCTTCAGGTCCCATCAGGGCCAGCGAATCCGAAATGTCTGAGTCACTCAGCCCATCAGGACCTTCACGCAACGCCTCCAACCCCGAAATGGCGGCTCGGAAATACCCCGAAGAATCCACACGCACTCCCGACAAATAAGTCGAGGCACTGGGCGGCGGGGCATCCAGCCTCAAAGCAGGTGCAGCCATCAATTCAGCCCAACCTGCACTGTCCGTCACCGTCTGCAAGGTGCCCTTCCCCCATGCCAAAGCCTCCCCTTGATCAGCCCGGTAGTTGCCATTGACATCGTCCAATACCATCCAGCCCAATTTGGAGATGGGCAAAAAGCCCACGTCAAACCTTCCGCTGTCATCCACCAGGCCCACATAATCAGGCAAGGGCCTCAGCGAATCGGGCAGTGTCGCATCCAATGCAACTGCCGGTAAGCCTTCTTCAAACAGCAAAACACGGATCCCTGCAGCAGCTTCGCCAGACCAAGCGTCTTCGGCACGGCCAGCTACGCGGCCAGAGTCCAAGACATCTCCTGTAGTGAACACATACTGCAGTCCCTTGGCCACATTTCCCTCGCGCAAGTCACGCACGGCATCTCCAAACTGAACGATGTAAGTCCGATCTGCCATCAAGCTGTCTGCCAACTCCACCTTGACCATTTTTCCCCGCACCATGGCCCGAGGCGGCACAGGCAAGGGTGGAGAAACCAACATTTGGCGCCGCGCATCTTGCAATTGCACGAACTCGTCAAACTCTAAAACGAACGCCCCCTGGTCAAACTGAACACTCCCAAAAGGAGGGTCTGCAGACACTACTTGCGGGGCGTCCTCATCACGACCTCCACCATCTGGCGAACCCACTTGGGCGCAGCCAAAGAGGAGCAGAACAGCAACCGCTGCCACCGACATCTGGAATACCCTACGCATGTCCGGGAAGGGGTTCATCAATCAACCTTTCAGCTACCGTGTCAATCAGGCGTTGAAGTCGGTCCGCGTCTTCTTGCTCAAAGTCTGCTACCACAGCGCTGTCCACATCAAAAACAGCGCGAACCTGTCCCTGCGCATCCCGCACCGGCACCACCAATTCACTCCGGCTTACTGCACTGCACATGACATGACCCGGAAAAGCATCCACGTCCTGAACCACCACCGCTTCGTTGCGCGCCCATGCTAGCGCACACACACCCCTGTCCTTAAACAGACGCGTACACGCCACAGGGCCTTGAAAGGGGCCCAGCACCAATTCATCCTTCACCACACGGTAAAAACCCACCCAATGCCAACCAAATGCCATGTGGACCAAGGCCGCAAAGTTGGCCTGGTTTGCCACGGGGTCCGCGTCTGACAAGAGTGCCAAGCACTGCATATCCAACTGGTCATAGCGGGCCTTCCGCGGTGCGTTGCGGTCAAATGCAAAAGCGTCAGCCATGGTCCGAAGTTCGACAGTGCTGGCGTTTATTCGACCTGTTACAAGTCAAGAAGCGTCAAAAAAGCACCGGCGCAGGTGAACGCACTTCCGCGCCCAGCTCGCTTTTGGCCAATTCGGAGAACAACCTACAAGTGTCGGGCGTCTTGATGCTGTCGGGCTGGTGCACCAAAAGATCGACCGACTGTAAACCCTTGGCCTGCCACGCTTTGATGCGCCTGCACCAATCTTTGAGCCTGCGTTCATCGCTTGCGTGTCCCTCGTAACCACCAAAACGAAGCAGCAAAAATGGTGCGGTCATCCTCATGTGCAGCGCATCTCTGCGCAAGGCCGTATCGCTCAGAACAGCACCAATTCCCCACTCCAACATAGCCTGCCACACCGACTCTACAGCATGGGCGAACTCCGGTTCAGGAGCAAACCAACCGGGGTGACGAAATTCAATAGCAGCCTCAAACGACCGGGGCCAAGTTTTGAGGTAGGCCAACAAGCGGTCAGCGTGCTTGGGTGAGAAATGCGGAGGCAGTTGGATAAAGGCAGGGCCTCTTTTTTTTCCCAATGCATCCAATCCTGCGATGAAGTCGTCGGTGGGTCCGGCACAGTCATTAAACCTTCGGTAATGCGTGATGATCGCAGGAAATTTGGGGCAAAACCGAAAGTCCTCCGGCATGGCTGCAGCCCATTGTGCCATACGTTCAGCAGGGTGAATCCGGTAATGGGTGGCATTGAGCTCGATGGTGCCGAACGCCTGCCCATAATGAACGGGCCACGTGCGTTGCGGCGCCTTTTCGGGATAAACACTGCCCCGCCATGGACGAATGGTCCACATCGTACCGCCTGCCCTGACTTCCAATGGTCGGCCTTTTCCCGAAGCCAAGCCTGCCAACGTATCGGGGTGGTCTTCTGGCAAAGAGAAGTCTATCCCTGGCAGCTGTTCGTGCTGCTCCTCCTCTGGAATCTTGCCGTATTTCACGACCACAAAGAAAGCGGCTCTGCAAACAAACCCTACGCCGCGCCTTTCTGTTTAGGGCCGACTTTGCCCGCAACAATGACGCCCTGGCACCTCATCGCACACGCCATTTTCCCCAGGCGATGCGCTTCGTGTGAAACACCCCTCTCTGAGGCGGAACCCGCCTGGTGCGGGCCCTGTGAATTTTCGTGGGTTCGGCATTCCGGACACAGTGCCTTGCGCTTTGGACATCGCCTAGACTGGGCGTTGGGGGTCAATTGGCTGCACCTGGCCCGACCCGAAGAACGCCGGCTGGTCCACAACCTTAAATACGGGGGCAGCGCCTTTTTAGGCATCCAACTCGGAAGGATCATGGCGCGAGAGTGCGCACAAACCTTGGACATGGCATCCGCCACCCAATGGTCCGTAGTGCCCGTTCCTCTCCACCGAAAGCGACAGCGCCAAAGGGGATACAACCAAAGTGAAATGCTGGCCAAGGGTTGGTCACAGGTTACCGGCGCCCCCATGTTGTCCCTACTAGAGCGACCTCATGCTGGGCAATCCTTGACACGGTTCGGAAGGGCCGGCCGCATTAAAGAAGGGCTCAATCCGTTTGTTTGGAAAGCCCCTGATTCAGGCAGCACCGTGCCGAACGCTGGCATCCTCATCATAGACGACGTCATGACCACAGGCAGCACACTCGAACGCGCACATTCTGCGATTCGCCAATATTGGAGCGGCCCTTTGGGCTACCTCACCTTGTTGGACGCCAATCGCTGAAGACCAGGGGCCTCAGATTCCGTGGCACTTCTTGAACTTCTTGCCCGAACCGCACGGACAAGGCTCATTGGGCAGCGTCTTCTTCTCGACGCGGACCGGCTCAGACTTGGGAGGAGGAGGTGCGGGCATTCCCGTCGTTCCACCGCCGCCTTGAGCGCGGGCAGCCGATATGCGCTGTTCGTTGAGGTTCTGAACGCCCGCCTTGCTTGTCTGCACCCGGGCTGGCTGCTGGGGCCTGGCACCCGGTGCCCTCTTGACCTGATCAGGCTGACTCGGCAACTGACACTTGAGCAAGAAACTGGCCACATCCGTGTTCATACGCTGCACCATGGCCTTAAAAAGCTCGTAGGACTCGAACTTGTAAATGAGCAACGGATCCTTCTGCTCGAAACGGGCGTGCTGCACATTGGAACGGAGGTCGTCCATGTTGCGCAGGTGCTCTTTCCAGAGTTGGTCCAACACTCCCAAGACCACCGTCTTTTCCAACTCGTCCACCAAAGTGGTGCCCGAGGAATCCACAGCCTCTTGAATGTTGGCCATCACCTGAAGGTTTCGGCGGCCATCCGTAAAGGGCACTGCGATGTTGACGAATTGATTGGTGTCGTCCTCGTACACACGCTGAATCACCGGATGCGCATGGGCCGCCAAGGACTTCATGCGGTCGTGGTAATGTGTTTCGGCGGCGTTGTGCAGGGACTGAGACTGGGCGTCGGGATTGCCCAAGCCAAAGTCGTCGGAAGAGAAGGGAGGGTCTACCCCCAATTCTGCTAGACTCCGTATGCGCAACCCTTCGAAGTCTTTACCCGGTCCAAAGTCGGTCACGAGTTGATCCGATAGCTCGTAGAACATCCCGGAGATGTCAAACTTGAGGCGCTCCCCATGCAAAGCATTCCGGCGGCGGCGGTATATGACCTCGCGCTGGCTGTTCATCACATCGTCATACTCGAGCAAGCGCTTGCGGATACCAAAGTTGTTCTCCTCCACCTTGCGCTGGGCGCGCTCAATGGACTTGGTGATCATGGAGTGCTGAATGACTTCCCCGTCTTGGTGGCCCAAACGGTCCATCATTTTGGATACCCGTTCACTTTGGAACAGGCGCATCAGATCGTCTTCCAAACTCACATAGAATTGGCTGCTACCCGGGTCGCCTTGGCGGCCTGAACGGCCCCGCAACTGACGGTCAACACGTCGGCTGTCGTGGCGCTCTGTACCGATAATGGCCAAACCACCTGCAGCCTTCACGTCTTCGCCCAATTTGATGTCGGTTCCACGTCCAGCCATGTTGGTCGCAATGGTCACTGCACCTGGCTTACCCGCTTTCGCCACCACCTCGGCTTCGGCCTGGTGGCGCTTCGCGTTGAGCACTTGGTGCTCGATTTTGCGAATGTCCAGCATGCGGCTCAGCAATTCGCTGACCTCTACAGTAGTGGTTCCTACGAGGACGGGGCGGCCCGCATCGCGCAACTTCACCACGTCTTCAATGACCGCGTTGAACTTCTCCCGCTTGGTCTTGAAGACCAAATCGTCCTCGTCTTCGCGCGCAACAGGACGGTTCGTCGGGATCGACATCACATCGAGCTTGTAGATGTCCCACAACTCTTGCGCTTCCGTTTCCGCCGTCCCCGTCATGCCCGCAAGCTTGTGGTACATCCGGAAGTAATTCTGAAGGGTGATCGTGGCGTAGGTCTGCGTCGCCGCCTCAATGCGCACCCCCTCCTTGGCCTCAATCGCTTGGTGCAAACCATCCGAATAACGGCGGCCCTCCATAATGCGGCCCGTTTGCTCGTCTACAATCTTCACCTTGTTGTCCATCACCACATAGTCGATGTCCTTTTCGAACAAGGCATACGACTTGAGCAACTGGTTCATGGTGTGCAGGCGGGCAGATTTGATGCCCTGCTCGCGGAAAAGCGCCTCGCGCTGCTCCTGCTTTGCCGCATCCGAAGCATCCGAAGCGTCAATTTCGACCAAGGTCGATGGCACATCCGGCATCGTGAAGAACTGATCGTCCTCAATGTCTGCGGTCAACGTAGCGATGCCCTTTTCTGTCAATTCGACCTGGTTCTGCTTCTCGTCAATCACGAAATACAGCTCCTCATCGGCCTCGGGCATCATGCGCTTGTTGTCCTGCAAGTAGTAGCCCTCCGTCTTCAGCAACTGCTGCCGAACCCCCTCTTCGCTCATGAACTTGATGAGCGACTTGGTCTTGGGCAAGCCTCTGTAGGCGCGGAACAATGCCAAACCACCTGTGCGGATGGTCTCCTTGTCGGCGCCCTCAGTCCCCAACTTTTTCTTGGCCTCGGTGATCATGTTGTTCACCGCTTGGCGCTGCTTTTGCATCAGCTGTACCACTTTGGGCTTGAGCCCATCAAACTCGTGCTCGTCTCCCTTGGGAGTAGGCCCCGAAATGATCAATGGCGTTCTGGCTTCGTCAATCAGAACACTGTCCACCTCGTCCACAATGGCAAAATGGTGCTTGCCCTGTACCAACTGATCGGGACGCATGGCCATGTTGTCCCGGAGGTAATCGAAACCGAACTCGTTGTTCGTACCGTAGACGACGTCGCACTTGTACGCATTGCGCCGGGCTTCAGAATTGGGCTGATGCTTGTCGATGCAGTCGATGGTCAATCCGTGGAATTGAAACAGAGGGCCCATCCACTCCGCGTCACGACGGGCGAGATAATCATTCACCGTCACCAAGTGCACTCCTCGTCCCGTTAAGGCATTCAGAAAAACGGGAAGCGTAGCCACCAAGGTTTTTCCCTCACCGGTTTGCATCTCTGCGACTTTACCACGGTGCAATGCGACACCACCGATCAACTGGACATCGTAATGCACCATGTTCCACTCGACCGGTGTTCCCGCAGCCATCCATTCTCTGGCCCAAAAAGCCTGATCTCCCTCTAT
The DNA here is from genome assembly GCA_905478795.1 of uncultured Flavobacteriales bacterium. Classification (GTDB taxonomy): domain Bacteria; phylum Bacteroidota; class Bacteroidia; order Flavobacteriales_D; family Sanyastnellaceae; genus UBA8752. Next base: position 17,374 of record CAJQJX010000021.1, on the reverse strand, counting down.
GCGCACGAAATCGCGGCCCGCAGCAAAGTCACGGTCATAATCCAATGCGGTCACCTCCAACTCTCCAGGCGCCGCAAACCGGCGAGAAGTTTCCTTGAGTAAGGCAAAGGCTTCGGGCATCAATTGCTCCAAAACCTCCTCAAGCTTATCGTCAACCTCCTTTTCCAGCGCATCTACTCGGTCATACAACACCTCTTTGGCCTCAAACGACATGGTGGGATTTGAAGCGACCTGCGCCCTGAGGCCTTTGGACTCTTCCACCAACTCCTCCACATGATTCAAGATCCGGCGCTTCAAGTCAGCACTGCGCTCGCGAAGCCCGTCGGAGGACAGTCCCTGCATTTCAGACTCGAAAGTGTGAACGGCATCCACCGCAGGTTGGATGGCTTTGACATCCGTTGCCGCCTTGTCGCCGACGAGGCGCTTGACGATTTTATTGAAGGCTCCAATCATGGGTGCTGCTTGTGCCACTGAAATCCCATGTCAAAAACAAAAATGGAATCCAAGAGGTGTGGACAAAATTAAGGCTCAAGATTGGGGTCTCCACTCCCAAACATTGTTGCGAATTGCCTCCGCAGTAAGCCCTTGTGGGCCGCCATGAACACCAAAAAAATTCATCCCCTCATCTCATACACCGAAGCCCCTATCAACAATTCAAAATACTGATTAACAGGAGTTTAATGGGGTTAATCAACCGCATGTTGACAATTCCATCGAGGTGTTCATCGTTTCCGATTGCCGTTGCAGGCTCCACTCCGCAGTTTTGAAGTCTGTCTTTTAGGAGACAAAATCATCGCCGCACAGAAGTCAATTTCATCCAATCCCAACCACATGAACAACGAGCAGCACAATCACGGAACTGAGTCGGTCAACGACGTTTCTTCGGATGTTCAACAACCGGGTGAAGGTCAAATGGCCATTGACGCCATGCTTCCGGAAAACACTGCAGTGGTCGAACCCATTCTGGAGGACAACCCCAACCGTTTTGTGCTGTTTCCGATTCAACACGACGACATCTGGAATTTCTACAAAAAGTCCGAGGCCAGCTTTTGGACCGCTGAGGAGATTGACCTCGCGGCAGATATGGTGGATTGGAACGAAAAGCTCAACGACAATGAGCGCTACTTCATCAAGCACATCCTGGCCTTCTTTGCCGCCTCTGATGGCATTGTAAATGAGAACCTCGCTGAGAACTTCGTCGCCGAAGTCCAGTACACAGAGGCCAAGTTCTTTTATGGTTTCCAAATCATGATGGAGAACATCCACTCGGAGACATACTCCTTGTTGATCGACACCTACATCAAGGACAAGGAGGAAAAGAACCACCTGTTCAATGCCATCGAGACCTTGGACTGTGTCAAGAAAAAAGCCAACTGGGCGCTCCAATGGATTGACAACGGCAACTTCCCCGAGCGCATCGTCGCTTTTGCTGCTGTAGAGGGCATCTTCTTTAGCGGAAGCTTTTGTTCCATCTTCTGGTTAAAGAAGCGCGGACTGATGCCCGGACTGAGCTTCTCCAACGAACTCATCTCTAGGGATGAAGGCATGCACTGCGACTTCGCTTGCTTGCTCTACACCCAGCACATCGTCAACAAGTTGCCCAAGTCTACGGTCGAGAAAATCATCGTCGACGCCGTCAACATCGAGAAGGAGTTTGTCTGCGACGCTTTGCCTGTGCGTTTGATTGGAATGAATGCCGATCTGATGAGCCAGTACATTGAGTTCGTCGCCGACCGCCTTTTGGTCGAGTTGGGCAACGAGAAAGTTTACAATGCCACCAACCCCTTCGATTTCATGGAAATGATTTCACTCCAAGGCAAAACCAACTTCTTTGAGAAGCGGGTTGCCGAGTACCAGAAGGCTGGAGTCAACAAATCTGGATCTGAGGAAGAGGCCAAAGGCTTCAGTCTTGACGCGGATTTCTGATTTCAACGGAGAAAAAGTTTAAAACTGCCACTCCACAGAAGTACAATTCACCCTCTTCGAGCCCCATCTTGAGAGGACGAAAATGAACCCCCAGTCAAAACCATTGGCTGTTGCGTTCAACACCGGACCAAGAGCATCAGAACAACACACACCACCGAGGTCTTGTCGCCTCGGTTGTCACAACCATTCTCTCTAATCGAGGGTAAAAAAGCCGAGAAAAAAGCATGTATGTCGTCAAACGGGATGGACGCCGAGAACAGGTCCAATTCGACAAGATCACGGCAAGGGTCAAAAAACTCTGCTACGGACTTCACCAAAAAGTAGACCCGGTTTCAGTCGCCATGCGCGTCATCGAAGGGGTCTACGATGGGGTCACCACTTCAGAGCTCGACAACCTCGCCGCAGAGGTTGCCGCGACCAATGCAGTCAACCATCCTGACTACGCACAGCTCGCATCGCGCATTGCAGTCTCCAACCTACACAAGACGACCCACAAGTCGTTCTCAGAGGTGATGCGCAGCCTGCACACCTACACCGATCCTGTTACGGGGGCGCCGGCTGCCCTCATCGCAGATGACGTGATGGAAATCATCGAGGCCAACACAGAAGTTCTGGACTCTGCCATCATCTATGATCGGGACTTCAGCTACGACTACTTTGGGTTCAAGACCCTGGAGCGTTCCTACCTCCTAAAACTGGAGGGCCAGGTGGCTGAGCGTCCTCAGCAAATGTTGATGCGCGTCTCTGTCGGCATTCACAAAGACGACATCGAAAGTGCCATCAAGACCTACAACTTGATGTCAGAAGGGTGGTTCACCCATGCCACGCCTACCCTCTTCAATGCAGGCACGCCCAAGCCTCAAATGTCCAGCTGCTTCTTGCTCACGACACAAGAAGACAGCATTAGCGGCATCTATGATACCCTCAAGCAGTGCGCCAAAATCTCGCAGAATGCGGGCGGCATTGGCTTGGCCATTCACGACGTACGCGCCACAGGATCCTACATCCGCGGCACCAACGGAACGTCCAATGGCATCGTCCCCATGTTGCGCGTGTTCAACGACACGGCGCGCTACGTAGACCAAGGTGGCGGTAAGCGCAAAGGATCTTTTGCTGTTTATATCGAGCCTTGGCACGCAGACGTTTTTGATTTCCTCGACCTCAAGAAGAACCACGGAAAAGAAGAGCAGCGCGCACGCGATTTGTTCTACGCTCTCTGGGTACCTGACCTCTTCATGAAGCGCGTTGAAGCCGACGGTGAGTGGACCTTAATGTGCCCCAACGAGTGCCCCGGCCTTGCAGACACTTGGGGACCTGAGTTTGAAGCCCTGTACGAGAAGTATGAGGCAGAAGGCAAAGGCCGCAAGACGATCAAAGCCCAGGAACTCTGGTTCAAAATCGTAGAAAGCCAAATCGAAACGGGCGTTCCCTACATGCTCTACAAGGACGCTGCCAACGGCAAGTCCAACCAGCAAAACTTGGGTACGATCCGCTCTTCCAACCTGTGCACCGAGATCATCGAGTACACAGCCAAGGACGAAGTGGCCGTGTGCAACCTCGCATCCATCGCGCTGCCCAAGTTTGTGAACGAAGACCTGAGCTTTGACCACGACAAGCTGTTCGAGGTCACTTATCAGGTCACCAAAAACCTCAACAGGGTCATCGACCGGAACTTCTACCCCATTGTAGAAGCCCGCAACTCCAACATGCGCCACCGTCCTGTGGGTCTGGGCGTACAAGGATTGGCCGATGCCTTCATCATGATGCGCTTCCCCTTCGAATCAGAAGAGGCACGCCAATTGAACAAAGACGTTTTCGAAACCATCTACTACGCGGCATGCTGTGCATCGAAGGATTTGGCCATCGAAGAAGGCCCTTACGAAACCTTCAAGGGTTCCCCCGCTTCCGAAGGCAAGCTTCAGTTTGACCTTTGGGGTGTGACCCCAAGCGACCGCTGGGAATGGGATGTGTTGAAAGAGGAAATCATGGACAAGGGCATGCGCAACAGCTTGCTCGTAGCGCCCATGCCGACCGCTTCTACCGCGCAAATCCTTGGAAACAATGAGTGCTTCGAGCCCTACACCTCGAACATTTACACCCGCCGTACCCTGAGTGGTGAATTCATCGTGGTCAACAACCACCTCCTCCGCGACCTGACCAAACTCGGGATGTGGAACCCAACGATGAAGAATCAGCTCATTGCCGCCAACGGATCCATCCAAAACATCCCCGAGATTCCCGAAAACCTCAAGGCGCTGTACCGCACCGCTTGGGAAATTTCGCAGCGCGCCATCTTGGACATGGCCGCAGACCGGGGAGCCTTCATCTGCCAGTCACAGTCTTTGAATGTCTTCATGGAGAATGCCAACGCACCCAAGTTGACCTCCATGCACTTCCACGCATGGCGCTCAGGATTGAAAACCGGCATGTACTACCTGCGAACAAAGGCCGCCACCGATGCGATCAAGTTCACGGTAGACAAGAAGTACAAGGACAAGCCTGTTGAAGTCGCCGCTCAAGAAGCAGCCCCAGAAGCAGCTCCAGAAGCAGTGGTCACTCCAAAGGATGTCACAGAAATGACACACGAGGAGCAAGTCGCCGCCTGCTCGATCGACAATGGGCCAGACTGCGAAATGTGCAGCGGCTGAGTCCGATACACCTATCTTCAAAAAAGGGCGGTCCAATTCTGGACCGCCTTTTTTTTTCCATTCGTAACGCAAAAAGCCACCAACCACACCCAAGAAACGTTGTAGCCATGTTCAGTTCAGTGCCGTGACCGAACTTTGACCCTCCGTGCGACAGGACCATCTCCATATCGTCTCCCTCAATCACCGCAACGCCCCCATCTCTCGGGTTGGCAGTTTGCACGTTCCTGAAGAGCGCCAAGAGGCCTTTTTGAACGAACTCAAAAACACCCTCGGCGTTCAAGGCTTGGCCTACCTGACGACCTGCAATAGGGTGGAGTTTATCCTAGTGGACGAAGCCTATTTCTGCATGGGTCGGCTGCAACAGCTGTTTCAAGCCTTTGCTCCTGACGACGCCGAACTGCGTTCCCTCATGGGCACCGCCATGGTGCTCCATGGAGAAGATGCGGCCCGCCACTTGCTTCGCGTGAGCGCTGGATTAGAATCGATGGTCCTGGGCGAACGTGAAATCCTGACCCAAATACGCTCCGCCTTGGAACGTTCCAGACAATGGGGGTTGGCCGGAGACCAGTTGCGCATCACCGAACGCATCGCCATAGAAACGGCCAAACAGGTCTTTACTGAAACCGACATCGCCCGACGTAGCGTCTCTGTCAACGCCCTTGGGTGGAAGGCCTTTCAGGAGCAATCCATCCCAAAAGAGGCCCCCATTCTATTGATAGGAGCGGGACAAACCAACGGCAACATTGCGCGCTTTCTTGCAAAGCAAGGGTATGCATCCGTTCACATCCTCAACCGCACAGCCCCAAAGGCTGAAGCACTCGCCGCTCCCCGGAACTGGACCTGGGGCGACCTCTCAGGGTTGGAGGAGTCCCTCGCAAAAGGGCCTGCCGCCATCTTCCTCTGCACCGGAAGCGACACTGCGATTTTAGACGAGGCCCAAGCACAAGCACTGCCGGCAGGACAGGTCTTTGTCTTGGACCTGAGTGTTCCTTCAGGTGTAACTGAAGCCTTCCGTAAGCGCCCAAACTGTATGGTTGTCGGCATCGCCGAACTCAAACCTCTCGCCGACGAAAACGTGGCAGGACGTCGCGCCGCACTCGGTGACTGTCAGCGTATCATCAACGCTAGCCTCATCGAACTGACCAACCGCCTCCAGCAACGGGAAGTGGAATTGGCCCTGCGTGAACTGCCCACATTGCTCGCGGCCGTCCGCAATACAGCACTGGGCGAAGTCTTCGCTGATGAACTCGCGGAACTCGATGGAGAAACGCGCAGCCTGGTAGACCGCATCGTGGCCTACCTCGAGAAAAAATACGTCTCCGTTCCCATGAAATTGGCGCGTGAAGCCGTCATGGAACATTTGGACAAGCCCTGAGGCAATATGGCCGATTCACCCCATTTCCGCATCGGCACGCGGGGCAGTGACCTCGCCTTGTGGCAAGCGCACCATGTGCACGACTTGATCGCCGCCGCGGGTGGCACCTCCGAGATTATCGTGCTCTCCACCCAAGGGGACCGTGAACAGGTGCAGTCTTTTGAAAAACTCGAAGGCAAAGGGTTTTTTACCAAGGAAATCGAAGATGCATTGCTCGCGGAGCGGATCGACATTGCCGTCCACAGCCACAAGGACCTCGAGACCCAACAACCACAAGGCCTCGCCATCGTCGCTGTGCCAGAACGGGCATCACCACGCGACACCCTGCTGGTCCGAGATGACCAACATGTATCTGCCCCGTGGCTTCCATTGGCACAAGGAGCCACTGTAGGGACCTCCTCCGTCAGGCGAAGAGACCAGCTGTTGTTGTTGAGGCCTGACTTGAACATCCGCGCTTTGCGCGGCAACGTCCCGACAAGGGTCAACCGTTTACAAGAAGGCCTGTACGACGCCATTGTCCTGGCCGAAGCGGGATTGGATCGACTCGACCTTCCCTTAGCCGGCATTGTCCGACACAGCCTTGACCACCGGTCGTTCGTACCGGCACCGGCACAGGGTGCACTTGCCCTACAAATGAGGGAGACCGACCCCAAATGCGCCTTTTTGTCGGCATTGACCAACCCCAACGCTCAAAGCGGTGTGAACAGCGAGCGGGCCGTCTTGCGCGCCTTAGAAGGCGGATGTCAACTTCCCTTTGGGGCGCACTGGGACACCCAGACCGAGCAACTCCGTTGCTTCCTACAGACGCCTGCAGGGCCCCGTCGCGTTCTGGCTCAGAACGCCGACGCGGCCTTGGCCCAGCTCTCATCAACAGCCACATTCAGTGTTTTGATCACCCGCACACCCCGCAGCAACAGCGTGCTCAGTCGGTTGGCAAATGGCGAGGGGACAACCCTGATTGAAACACCCTTGGTGCATGTGCGGCCATTGTCTGCCCAAGCAGCACCCAGAAGTTGGTCCCAATCCACCCAAGATTGGGTCTGGCTAGGCAGCCCCGGTGCATGTGAAGCGGCCCAATCCTGGTTGCGACAGCACACAGAAACCCGCATAGCCGTTCCTGGAAACGGAACTGCAGAAGCCCTGGCACCTGAACTGCTGCCAAGGCTCGGATTCGTGGGGAGCGGGCATCCTGCACAAGCTTGGCATGCCTTTGCGGCCAGCCGCTCCGCATCAGAACATATTGCCATACCCCATGGGACCTATTCGCTCAAGCGATGGAACACGGGCAAGACCGAAGCGACTTTACACGCCTGGGAACATTATGAGCTCATTCCCAATGACCAAATGCCAAGCCAATCCGATGTAGTCTGCTTCACTTCACCCAGCAACGTGAACACTTGGCAAGGGGATCGGCCTCAAAAAATCGTGGCGATCGGTCCTACAACTGCCGCAGCGCTCGCGGCCAAAGAATGGTCATGCACTACCGCCAAATCCCCGGATGCTTTTGGACTTTGGGAGGCCATTCTGCATGCAAAATCTTCTTGAAAGCACTGATTCCGTAAGAATTCAGCCGTAGATCACATCGATACTTTCAAGCCGATTCAAATTCGCGTATCTTCGCACCCCTCAAAAAAAGAGGCCCATCATGTACGCCATCGTAGAAATTGCAGGGCACCAGTATAAGGTACAGCAAGATCAACGGCTCTATGTGAACCGTCTGAAAGACGATGAGGGCGCTAAGGTCAGCTTTGACCGTGTGCTCCTCGTTGATGACGGCTCCAAAGTTTCCGTTGGCGCCCCCGCAGTAAAAGGCGCAACCGTGAATGCCACGGTTGATCGCCATTTAAAAGGTGACAAAGTGCTCGTCTTCAAGAAGAAGCGACGCAAAGGTTACCAGAAGTTGAACGGCTTCCGGCCCTCCTTGACCGAGTTGGTCATCACCGGCATTGCACTCGGTAGCAAGCCCAAAAAGGCCGCTGCCAAAAAGGCAGAGGATACCGGTGAAAAGGCAGCTCCGAAAGCTGCAAAAAAGTCTGAAGAATAAATTCCTGAACCATGGCTCACAAAAAGGCGGCGGCCTCGACCAAGAACGGCCGCGAATCAGAAAGCAAACGACTGGGCGTCAAGATTTATGGCGGTCAGGTGTGCATCGCGGGCAACATTCTCGTTCGCCAGCGCGGCACCCAACATAACCCCGGACTCAACGTCGGAATCGGCAAGGACCACACACTGTACGCCCTCACAGACGGCGTCGTGGAGTTCCGCCGGCGCAAGAACAACAAGAGCTTTGTCTCTGTGGTTCCTACCGCTGAAGCCTAAGTCAGACCTTACCCAACGCCCAATAAGGGCAAATGACGGTGCCCTCATCCTGCAAAGGAGGGGGCACCGTTGTATTTTTACAAGCCATGCTGACCCTTCAGGTTCTCCGCAACGACCGCGACGCCCTCGCCCAGGCTTTGACCAAGCGAGGCATTGATGCTGCCCCCATGCTTGACCGCATCCTCTCTTTGGATGAGGAAAGGCGACACACCCAAAAGGAGGTTGACGACCTCAAGGCCCAACAAAACGCGGCCAGCCGAGAAATCGGCGAGCTCTTCAAGTCCGGGAAAAAGGACGAAGCCGAGCAACGCCGTGCCGAAATGGGGGCCCTGAAGGAAAAAATCCAAGTGCTCGACGACCAGCAGAAAAAGCTGATCGAACAGCAAGAGGCCGCCCTGCTCGAATTGCCCAATCGCCCGCACGAGAGCGTTCCATCTGGGCAAAGTGATGCCGACAACGAAGTGGTGTCAGAAGAAGGCGCCAAGCCCGAATTGGGGGACAGCGCGGTGCCACACTGGGAACTGGCCGACCGCTACAAGTTGATTGACTTTGAAGCGGGGGTGAAGATTACTGGAGCGGGCTTTCCTGTATACCGAGGTAAAGGAGCGAAGCTTCAGCGAGCGCTCATTCAGTTTTTTCTGGACCGCGCCGATCAAGCCGGCTATGAGGAGTTTATCCCCCCCCACCTCGTCAACCCCGACTCCGCCAGAGGAACCGGCCAATTGCCCGACAAAGAAGGGCAGATGTACCACTGCACAGAAGACGATCTTTACTTGATCCCCACTGCAGAGGTTCCTTTGACCAACCTCTTCCGCGGAGACCTTTTGAGCGCCGAAGAATTGCCCGTGCAATTGTGCGGTTACACCCCTTGCTTTAGGAGAGAAGCTGGTTCCTATGGCAAAGATGTCCGAGGGCTGAACCGCCTGCACCAATTCGACAAAGTGGAGATTGTCCGGTTAGAAAAACCCGAAAACAGCTACGCCGCATTAGAAGGGATGGTCGAGCACGTCCGCGGGCTTTTGCGCGACCTCGAACTCCCCTTCCGCACCCTGCGGCTGTGCGGTGGCGACCTGGGCTTCACCTCTGCCTTGACCTTTGACCTCGAAGTCTGGTCTGCTGCCCAAGGTCGATGGCTGGAGGTTTCGAGCGTTTCGAATTTCGAGACTTTCCAAGCCAATCGCCTCCAATGCCGCTTCCGCAATAGCGAAGGCAAGCCCGAATTGGTCCACACGTTGAACGGCAGTGCATTGGCTTTGCCTCGCATCGTTGCCGCACTGCTTGAAAACCACCAAACTGCGGACGGCATTCGCATCCCCGCTGCCCTTCAACCTTACACCGGATTCACCACGATTTCATGAAGGGGTCGGTTCCAATGACACACCTCCGCGCCTCCTTCTGGAGCCTGCTGGTTTTGGGCACCATGCTGTCCAGCTGCGGCCCTAAACCCGGGGTTGAACACCTCGATGCCCTGCAGCGTACCCTCGTGGATTTGGACAGTGCAGAAGCCGCATACCGACAAGCACCCCTCGAATCCGCTGCACCCGCTTTTGCCAAGGCCGACAGTGCGCTGATGGCCATCGAAAGTCAGATGGTAGGCCTCATTGTCAACCTCGAGCAAGGCAAGCCCTTCTCCGCATTGGATGAGCGCCGCCGCATGCTGCGCCGACAGCCCGGCCGCCAGCGACGAATCGAACAGGAATTGGACCGGACCCGCCGCCAAATCGGCCGCCTCATCGAGGCCATCGTTGATGGGGCTACAGTCGATGCCGAAGGAACACCCATCGACACCGCCTACCTCAACAAATCGGCCACCGACGAATTGCGCATCGCAGGTCACCTCATTGAAGAAATGGGCATTGCGCTCAAGTTTTTAGAACGCGGGACCATCGATCTGGACCGCGTCATTCACACCGCTGACTCTGCAGCACGCGCCCTGACCACCATACCCACCCAACCTTGATGCCATTCCGGACATACCTCATGGGTGCGATCTTGGGCTGTTTGCTCGGCTTTGGAGCCCGCACAGCTTCTGCCCAAAGTGATCTGGAGCTCGCCACGTACTACTACAACAGCGGTTCATTCGAACAGGCCAAACTGTACCTCGACAACCTTTGGAAAAAGGACCCCTCGGTGTACGACATGTACCTGAACACATTGCTCGAACTCGAGGCTTATGACGAGGCCGAACAAATCGTGAAGTCCCGCCTCAAAAAGAGCAGGGACAAAAGCATGGCCCAGGTGGACTTAGGCTCACTCTACCTCAAAATTGGCAGAAACGAAGCTGCTCAAGAGGCATTTGAAAAGGCCCTTGATGCGCTGCCCGTTGGACGCGGACCCACCAAACGCTTAGCGGATGCCTTCATCAAACTCGACCAACTTGACCTCGCTTTGTCAACCTACGAGAAAGCCATGCGACAGGCCAAGGACAGCTATGGCTACCATTACGAATTGGCCAACCTCAAAGGTCTGCGCGGCGATTACGAAGGCATGGTGGCCAGCTTTATGGAATTGCTCCACGAAAGGCCAAACTATTTGCGCACAGTGCAAAACAGCTTTAACCGGAATTTGCGTGTAGCCGACGATGTTCGCCAAGCCGATATGGTCAGGAGACAAGTGCTCAAGGCCTCACAAGACCGACCAGAAGAAACCGTTTACCTAGAGTTGCTGGTCTGGGTGTTCAACCAACAACGTGACTTTTATAGCGCCATGTCCCACGTCAAGGCACTGGACCGGCGCAAAGGCGAAGACGGCAAGCGGATCATGGACCTGGCAGAAGTCGCCGCTAAAAATGGAGACCTCGAAACGGCCTACGAATGCTACTCCATGGTGGCGGCCAAGGGTCCAGCTTCGGCCCGTTATGACGCTGCCCGTCAAGCCATGCTCAAGGTGCGCACCCAGCAGGTCACGGGGAGCTTTCCACTCGACACCACAGCCGCCAAACTGCTCGCCAACCAGTACCGCACCACCCTGCAAGACCTTGGAGAGACCCCCGGAACCAGCGGCATCATGTCCGATTGGGCAGAACTCATGGCCTTTCATCTCAATGAGCCGGAAGAAGCCGAAGCCATCCTTGATCGGACGGTCAACATGCCCGGGCTCGATCGAGAGGCGCGCAACAAAGCCAAGTTGATGCTGGGCGACGTCCTTGTTTTTCAGGACGACGTTTGGACGGCATCCTTGCTGTTCAGCCAGGTGGACTTGGACCACAAAGAGGGGCTTTTGGGGCAGCAAGCCAAGTACCGCAATGCCAGGGTCAGCTATTTCACTGGCGACTTCAATTGGGCTCAAGCGCAGCTAGACATTCTAAAGGCCAGCACGTCAAAGCTCATCTCAAACGACGCGATAGACTTGAGCCTGCTCATCACCGACAACTTCAATATGGATACGCTCACAGCGCCCATGGAGATGTTCGCCCGGGCCGATTTGCTGCGCTATCGCAATCAGCTTGACCAAGCACTGGCAACCCTCGACACCTTGGTCACCTCCTACCCGATGCACCCCCTAGAGGATGAGGCCCTGCTGATCCGCGCAGAAATCGCCATGCAACGCGGACAGTTCAATACCGCAATTGGTCACTACGAGGAGATCATGGAGCTCCACTTCATGGACATCTTGGCCGACGATGCCTTGTTTGGTCTTGCTGACCTTCATGAAAACCAACTTGGGGCGCCCGATGTGGCACAGGGACTCTACGAGCGCTTGCTCAATGAATTCCCAGGGAGCCTTTATGCCGTCGAGGCCCGCAAGAGGTTCCGTCGCTTGCGTGGCGACATCTTGGAGTAACCGGCTTCTCCGCGGCGCTTACAGCGCAGTCAACCTTTTGCCACCAGACGCACTCCGCTCAGGACAACGGCGCCAAAGATCACGTGGGGCCAACCGAGCCACTCCCCGTCCATCCAACCCCAAAAGAGGGCGAACAACGGAATCACATAGGTGACCGAACTCGCAAACAAGACATCCGTCTTCTTGATGAGTGCGTTGAACAACATCAAGGCCGCCGCCGTGCCCACCCACGCCAGCGCAACAATGGCCATGAGGGACACCTTCGCCTGGGGATGGTCAGCGACAGCCCCCACTCCTCCGCTCAGCAAGAAACCCAAACCAGCAGGCAGTGCCGTCATCGCCAACGCCAGCGCACTGATACCAATGGCCGGAACATGCGAGAGTCGGTTGCGCACCACATTGATGCTCAATCCATAGCATGCTGTAGCCAACACCAACATGCCCGCAGATGCCCAATGAACAGCGCCGGAAGCATCTTTCAACGACATCAAACCCAAGGCTCCAACAAAGCCCAGCAGCAAACCAGCCACTTGCTTACCGCGCACCACTGTTCCGTACAACCCTACAGCCAACACCAGCGTCCAAATCGGGCTCAGGGCATTGAGCATCCCTGCCACAGCGCTGGGCAGTTGCTCCTGTGCCCAAGCAAACAGCACGGCGGGAACCAAGCTCCCCACAAAGCCGTTAACCGCCAAGGCACCCCAAGTCTTACGGTCCAAACCACGCATGTAGCGCAATGCCACTGGGGCCATGACCAAGCCAGCCAAGCAAATACGGAGCAATCCCAATTGAACCCCATTCATCACAGGTCGGCCGCCATCTGACCAACCAAACAGCCCAATTTTCATGAGGATGAAAGAGCTGCCCCAAACAGCAGCCAAAAGGAGCAAGAGCAGATAAGGCCAAGCCCCGTATTTGATTTTCCGGTCAGTCATCGCTGTTGTTAACAGCCTTTGCCCGTATTTGATGCAGCATGAGCGGTAAATTTGTTTGCGAATATCGACGGCATGCTGACTCTAACCCCCCCATCCACAGTTTGGTACAGTGCGTCACACACATGGGTTCTGGCGCTCAGCGCTCTGCTTGTGGGAGGCTGCGGACAATGTGATGTAGACATTGTGCATTCTGACCGCGCAGGCCATTCAGAAGAAACCGTCGCGCAACTCGCCATTACGGGTATGATGTGCGAAATCGCTTGCGTATCCAAGGTGCGCAAAGAATTGTACAACGCCCAAGGAGTAGCGCATGCCGACATTCACTTCGACAAGGACCTCACGGTAGACACCGCCTTCGTCACCTACGACCCCGCCCTCATCCAACCGGAAGATTTGATCGCGACGGTCCAAGAAATCGGGGATGGCTTGTACGCGGTGAAATCTGCAGAGGTCATCCACTACGCGCCTGAATCACACCACTAAGCGTGTCCTCACCTGACCGCATCGCATACTGGATTCGGAACGCCGCCCGCACCGCCTTTGTCTCGGCATACCTCGTTGTCCTGGCTGGCAGCATCGTTCGCATGACGGGTTCCGGAATGGGCTGTCCTGATTGGCCGCAGTGTTTTGGATTGACCATCCCGCCCACCGAAGAAGCACAAGTGCGTTGGCAACCCCACGCAGAATACGGTTCGGGCCGCATGATCTTAGAAAACGATTCACTGTGGACGGCTCCTGCCGATCATGTGTCTGGGACCAGCTTTGGCGCCGACCGCGACAGCGGCCTTTGGCAGCACTACACCCGCCACGATTACGCCCACTTCAACCCCTTCCACACGTGGGTCGAATTCATCAACCGCTTGCTCGGTGCCTTTGCCGGATTGCCCGCACTCATCCTGGTTGCGTTGACACTGATCTTGGGCATTCGCCATGGGCGTTGGCGACCACTGGCCCCCGCAACAGCAGCATTGTTGTCTCTCGGTTTCGTGGCCTGGCTTGGGAAAAAAGTCGTGGATGGCAACCTGATCCCAGGGTCCATCACGCTTCACATGATGGGCGCACTCGCCATTCTGGGGTTCCAGCTGGCAGCATTGCGCTCTGCAGGGGCTCCAGCTCCGCGCCTTCACAAAGTATCGCGCCTGTGGCTCATCATCGCTGGCTTTGTCACCTTGGCACAGCTGGTCTTCGGCACACAAGTGCGCGAAGCTGTCGACAGCTTGGTCCATGCAGGAGTAGAGCGGACCGATTGGCTCAATAGTCTGCCAGCATGGTGGACAGGTCACCGAACGGCTTTTTGGGCGGTCCTGGGCGTACACCTGGCCTGGCTCTGGCCTGGCCTGCGCTCAGGCAGCCCCACCCGATGGGAGTGGGCAGTTCTGGCCCTCCTTGCGGCACAATTCGCCACGGGGCTGGCCTTTGGCCTACTTGGAATGCCTGCTGCAGCGCAGCCGTTGCACTTGATTCTTGCTGTAGGCCTTGTCCTTACAGACGGCTGGTTGCTCGGCTCAAAGCCACTTGGGTAAACCCAATGGCCAAGGCCCATTGGGCCACGATGTACGTTCCGATGACCCAGAAGTGTCCATGGGCTATGGGTGTCTCACCGAACTTCCCAAAAGCCAGGATCATGTCGCTCGCCACAAATGCAGTGGTGCCCAGCCGCAACATCCATACGCCCGGACCAGGGGCCATGTACCAGCTGATCAAGGCCATTAAAGTGATGACCGCGGCATACATGGCAATCGCCGGAGCAAGCTCTCCAGCTGGACCCCACAAGCCCGTCACCACACTTACAGCTGCCACGGTCAATAGACCGGTGACCACAGCCTGAACCCAACCCCTCTTCGTCTCCCAACCGGATACCACCAGGTGACGGAATGTTGCAATAAACATGATGTGCCCCAGCAGGAACGAGACCAAGCCCATTAGAAACGCGGTGTCTCCCGGGAATGTCAGGGATATATCGCCCACCCAGCAAAATGCCATGGCGACCCAAATCCGGTTGCGCAACGTCACATCTACTGCCTGCCCATTCAATGCCAATCCAAAGCGCAAAGCCAGAATGGGCAAAATCAATCCTTTCGCACAGTCGTGCACCCCCTTCCATTCGATGGGCGCCCATTCCGCCGCGCCTCCTGGAAGCTCATGAAGACCGAAGGCCGCGGCGACAAACAAAGCAATCACGACGGTCAACAATGCCGCATCCAAAGTCTGGTCTGCGCGCATATTTGGTTCCTGAGAAGGGCCGGCTTTCATGAGACCAAGGTGCGTAAAAAAGGTGGAGGGCAAACCCCGTTGGGAATGCCCTCCTTCAATGAACCAAACCAATTGTTCAATTGAAATTTCTGTAGCTCACATCATTCGCAGATCTGGCCGTAGTAACCGAGGATGAAGAGGAGGTCGGGAGCACCGACTACACCATCATCATTCGTGTCGTAATCCCCACAGTCCGAAAGGCATCCGTAGTATCCGAGGATATCCAAGATGTCCGTTGTAGAGACCAGGCCATCGCCATTCACGTCTCCAGGACAAGGGGTGTTGTTCTCAGGCTGGTGGAAACCCTGCGTGAGGTACTGATCTGGGATGCTGACCGTTCCAGTGATGGATTGGCCGATCGTTCCGTTGAGGTCGAGGCCGTCCGCCGTTCCAGCATGAAAGCCGGAAGTGATGGCGTGGCGCCCGAGAACCGCCTGGGCGGAAACCTCAGTGGTGAACAACCCGCACCCGGCGAGCAGCATGACAAGGAATAAGATTCGCTTCATGATTGTGCTGTCAATTGGGTGAATTCGGGTTCCTGGATCAGAGGTTCACGAAAATGGTCAAACCAGTAGCGACACCGTCAATGCTCAGCTGGGTTGCGAACAAGCCGGTCGTCGTGGCGCGTCCGGAAGCCGTCAGCATGCCGGAGATGTCGGAATCCACGAGGTCGAACGAAACAGAAGTGGAACTTCCGACGGTCACGGTCAAGGCGAGCTCCTCTCCATCGAGGTGCAGCTTGTATGTGCCAGCGGCCAAGTTCGCTCCCGTCACCGTAATGGTCACTGCAGAGACACCGAGGTCGGCACCAAGGGAAGTGTACGTTCCGTTGCTCATGAAGCTGTAGGCCTGCGGCATGGTGTGCGCGTGGCTGTCAATCTCAGAGTCCACGTAGAACTTCGTGGCAGCATGCGAGCTGAGCAGGGGCTCATTGTTCAGGGTAAGGTAATTCGACACATTCAACGTGGTGATGGTCGTTGAACCTTGCAGCAGAGCCGTTCCCGTGGCAATGAGCGTTCCCGTTTGAACACCTCCCGTCGTGCTGATGTCACCACTCGTGGAGAGTGCTCCGGAAGTGGCATTCACCTGGAAAGTGCTCGCACCACTTGCACCCACACGGAAGTTGCCGTCCGTACCGAGCGTGGAGTCGAACTCACCGGCACCAGCCACATCAAGCGTGCTGCCCAAAGTCGTGGCTCCCGTAGCTCCGAGCGTACCTCCAACGGAAGCGTTGCCCGTCGTCGTAGCTGAAGCAAACGTCACAGCGTCGGACGCAGCCACAGCCTGGCCGATGGCCACAGCACCGTTGGTAATCGTCACACCCGTGCCTCCGGAGAAGTGGGCACGCGTATCAGCGGCGCTGGGACCGGTATAGGTCATCACACCCGTGGTGTTGTTGTAGCTGAAGCTGCCGTCACCACCAGCATCCGTCGCACTCACGGCGAGGCGGCTACGGGCATCCGTGTAGTAGAGGTTGGATCCCTCCGCGAGGGCACCCGTGTTGTGATTGCTGATGTCGCTGACCTGACCCGTGACGTTGCCGCTCAGGCTGCCCTGGATCGTGCTGCTGAAGGTCTTCGTGCCGGCGATGGTCTCGTTGCCCGTGTTCATCACGGCACCTGCAGCGGCCACATTCGTAGCGTCAGTAACGTCGGCATTGTCTTCGATGGCGGCGAGCTTGTCGAACTGGGCATCGGTAAATGCCTTCGTCTCGGCCTCGTAGGCCGTTTTGATCTCTGCGCCCGTCTGGTCAGCCGTAGCATTGGCCTCGATGGCGCCCAGCTTCGAGCGCTCAACGGTCGTAATGATAGCACCGCTACCGGCACTTGTCACATCGCTGTGCGTGGTCACCAGGCCGTCAGCACTCACCTTAGCGGTGTTGGCCGTCACGGAAGTGTTGTTGGACACCTCGGCATCGAAGTCGCTGATCGTGGCAGCCGCCTGAGTACCAGTGTGGTTGGCGCGGCTCACGAGGTGGGCGTCCGTCTGGTTCGCTGTAGCATTGTCGTCGATGGCGGCGAGCTTGTCGAACTGGGCATCGGTAAATGCCTTCGTCTCGGCCTCGTAGGCCGTTTTGATCTCTGCGCCCGTCTGGTCAGCCGTAGCATTGGCCTCGATGGCGCCCAGCTTCGAGC
>CAJQJX010000020.1 GCA_905478795.1 uncultured Flavobacteriales bacterium | reverse complement strand
TTCTGGGTTCTCGGATGAACCGGAAACACCACAGTACCGCCTGTCGCTTCTGCCCATTGAGCCATCGCATCGAGCGCACCCTGAAGAAGCGGAGGATGGTCCACCGTTGCGGGCCGATGGAGTGTCGTCACCATGACAGGCGCGTCCCCCGTTGGCCAGCCCTTTAATCCGCGATTCTGCACCTTCATTTTCGCAGCCAGCGCCAAGTCCAGCATAACATCTCCCACTTCCAAGATGCGGCTTGACGGCACCCCTTCTTGGCGCAACTGCTCCGACGCGATGGGGCCAGTAGTGCACAACACATCTGACAAATGATCGGTCAGGATGCGGTTATGCTCTTCTGGCATACCACGGTCACCACTGCGCAATCCGGCCTCAACATGGACCAATGTGACCCCGGCGTGATGCGCCGCCAATGCCCCTGCCAACGTACTATCTGTATCGCCATATACCAATACAGCCCTTGGCTTTACTTGCTCAATTTGCTCGGCGACACCCCGCATCATATCGGCCAAACGCATGCTTCGGCCCTCCTGGGATGGGTGGATCATTGCATTTGGCGGTGGGACATCTAGCTCAAGCAAGAAGTCCAAGCTCATGTTGTCATCTGCATGCTGTCCAGTATGGACCAGCCATTGAGTAAGGCCCACACCTTCAAGCGCACGCGTTACGGCTGCTGACTTGATGAATTGGGGCCGTGCCCCCACCACCGTGAGCAGGTCTTTGGAAGAGTTAAAGCGGGTTGACATCAAATAAGGTGATTGTCTGCAAAGCTAAAGTGTCCCATACCAGCAATGATGATATGATCGAGAACAGGCAAATCCATTGACTTTCCCACAGCGGAAAGGTCGTCTGTCAGCCTGCGATCAGCGGCGCTCGGGTTCGGATTGCCGCTCGGATGGTTGTGAATGAGCACAACGGCCGCAGCCCTCACGGACAACGCTTTGCGAAACACCACTTTGGGGTCAACCACTGTTCCGGACTGGCCGCCTCGAGAAATCAGCAGATCTGCTATGGGAGCATTGGCGCGCGACAACGCGAGTGCCCAAAACTCCTCTACATCCAAATCGATGAGCCTAGACCTGAACCTCATGACAATCTCCTCGGCCTTTGTGACCCGCATGAGGGGCGAGGCCAACCTGCTCATCCGCCTTCGCCCCAACTCCATGGCGGCACTAATCAGCACAGCCCGCGCATCTCCAATTCCATGCAGGGTCCTCAACCTTAGGAGATCACACCGCCCCAAAGCATGTAAATCTCCTGCAACCTCCGCCAAAATCCGGCGAGCCACCCCCATAGCGTCCTCACCTTGAGTGCCACTGCCCACCATCACTGCCACCAGTTCAGCATCTGACAATGCGCCTATGCCCTGAACAATAGCCCGCTCCCTTGGACGCATCATCTGCAAGACCACATGGAGGTTTGTACCGGCAAATTGACGCCCAATAAAAAAGGGAGGCCGAAGCCTCCCTTTACAGAATGTTGAATGGCCTTCATGAGGCCAAAGTGGTTAACCTTTCACAGTGTCCAAGTGGCGGACGAGGCTGCTTTTGAGGTTGCCTGCTTTGTTTTTGTGAATGACGTTCTTTTTGGCAAGTCGGTCAATCATCGACGCCATCTTTGGGAGCTGGTCCTCCAGCTCTTTGGCATCGGTTGTGGCGCGGTATTTCCGCAAAGCATTCCGCATCGTTTTGTGATAGTAGCGGTTGCTGAGACGCTTGCTCTCGTTGGAGCGGATGCGCTTGAGGGCTGATTTATGGTTCGCCATGCTTGCGTTTTGGGGGTGCAAATATAGTCAACTGCAACGTGCGAAACGACTCAGTACCAAATCAGGTGCACTCTAATTGTCGTTGCACCATCGGTAATGTCCGTTTCAGTGCGCTCTGACTCCACATGATCCTGCGCTTTGAAGGGAAGCCCCAGCGCAATAAAATCTTGTGTTGTGGCCACATCTTCATCAAAGACCGTGAACTCAAATTCGGTATTAAAATCTTCCGCTTCAATGTTGACAGCGACAAAGTCCAAGTTCACAGGAAGCTGGGCTTCTTGCGCCGTGCCCGATGTAAAAATGACCGTTTGAGAGGCCGCTAATCGCAATTCCACAAAAATATCCGGGGCACCCTCATCCACAGTATCCTCAAAGTAATCTGGATCCGTCACCAGCACTTCAACCCGGTCAATGACGCACCTGGTAATGGGCTCAGGGTCCTTACACCCAGGGAGCGTTAGAAGGAGGGCCAACAAGGCCGAGAAAAAATGAATGCCCTTGAATTTCATGCTGGCAATTTCGGTAGAAAAGTTGGGTAAAAAGAGAAGGGCGCCTTCGCGCCCTTCCTTCCTAACAATCTACTTGCCAATCGCCAATTCTAGCGATAGCTGGAGCAAAGATATGACGTGCTTCTCATATGTGAAAACACGTTTAAGCGCTTTTGTAATCGCAGTTACTTCTTGAAAATAAAGCGGGTGATGTAAAGGCCCTGTCCGTCTGGCTTACCAGCATCGGATTCAACACCGCTTACAACAAACTCCAAACTCCATCCTGCGGCCACCATGTTGTTGACCTTATCCGAAATCAAAGCATCGTTGGACGCAATGTTCTGAAAGTTGATTCCGGCCGCACTGAAGAAGTTCACCAGCTTGGTCTCTTTAAAGCCATCAATCTTGAGGTCTCCTCGCTTGACATCTCCCTGGCCACTCTTTTTACCATCTACCCTTTCAGTTGTTGCCGCCTCGCTATCTGCCTCTGATGTTGCCTCAATAATTCTGGAGCGGCCAACGCCTCCGGGAACAATACTTTCAACTACAGTTACAATCTTGTATTCCTGCGCCGCAGAATCCATACAAGTCAGGACAGCCAAGGCCCCGAGGAAAATTAATTTTTTCATGATGTGAATCGTTTGTGAGTGCGCAAGGTATACTGACCAATGGCGTCTTCACATTTTTCTAGCTTCAAAAACTCAAGTCGACCTTGGCTGAACCATCAGGTTTGCGGCTTCTGAAAAAAAGGAAGCACCGCGGTCTCGGGCATACCATTTTTGGACTTCTGCGGCAAAAACCTGGTATTCGGACTTGGGCTCGGGAGCAGCCTTATAGTCAGTCACCATTTTTTGAGCCGCGCGCGGGCGCGGGCCCCATTGGCCCATCACTTCGCCGTTCTGATTGGACACAATCCATAAAGGAATGGACTTGCCACCATTGGTCAAGAAGTCCTGAATGATTCCATTTGCACCATCGCGTAAAACCACATCCAATGGAATGTTCGCTCGCTCTGCCATGGCTCCAATCAACGGGACTGTTTGGGCCGCATCGCCACACCAGCTTTCTGTGATCAGCACCCAATGCTGGTTTTGAATCGACTCCCCCAACAAAATAGCCAGGAGTTCAGGGGGCCATTGGATGGTCTTTTCTACCCTCTGCATTCGAAATGCATTGAGCTTGGTGTATTTGGCCAGAGAATCTGACGGCTGGGGCCCACTGTGGGATGCCTGTTCCACCCAGTGTTGAACCGCTCTTGTATAGGCCGAGTAAGTCATTGCACCCTTGCGACCGCCCCTCCACCATGCCTCCCAATGGGGCCTTTTTTCGTCCATTGTAGATGCCTTCATGCTCTATGTATCCATTCAATCAGAGCCTCTGCAGCCATTCTACCGGACCGCATGGCCCCATCAAGAGAAGGTGCCATCAAGGCATCGCCAGCGCCAAAGAGGCCTTCTTCAAGCGCCAAACCAGCCGTACTATTTCCAACAGGGCAGATGCGCGGCAAAGCATGGTGCACCACTGCACTCCACTCCAACTCCCCGCACTCCACCCCGGCACCATGCAACTCGGTTCGGATGGCCCGTATAGCAGATTCAAGGGTCTCCCCTTCATTTGGGTACAACGCCGTGACATTCACCCTTCCCTTTCCTTGGGCCCCTTCGAGATCCTCCATAAAATGCAGGTTGGTCACCTTTTCTGCGCCCGGAATCAATCCAATGACAGGCTTTCCAAATCGGGACGTAGAGGTCTGAAACACCGCATTGAGGCATGCGTTCCATTTGACCTCAGGGTGCGCAGGATGCAGTCCGGGCACAGCAAGAATGGCCCCCTTTGCGATGGAAAGCGGTTGCCCATCAACCTCAAATTGGGTGTCCGTTCCAGCCTGAACGCGGCACCCGAGCATCACCTCAGTAGATGTGAGCTGAGCAGCAAGTTGTTCAACGAGAGCCTCCATGCCGGCTTTAGGACGAACAACCTTCCCTGAGGACAACATGCGAAAGGTGTAGTGAAACTGTGCGGCCGGCGTTTCGAGCAAGCCTTCCAAGAAGATGCCAGAGAAGAATGGGCCGAGGAACTCCTTGACAAAGGCGTCTGAAAAGCCCCA
Organism: uncultured Flavobacteriales bacterium; assembly: GCA_905478795.1. Lineage (GTDB taxonomy): Bacteria > Bacteroidota > Bacteroidia > Flavobacteriales_D > Sanyastnellaceae > UBA8752. Next base: position 40,906 of record CAJQJX010000020.1, on the reverse strand, counting down.
TTCTTTGAAGAATGACGCTGTACTGCTGTGTGCCCATCGTCCCAATTCCTTGGGGGCTAAAGCTGAATCGATGCGCTTTGGCCGTCCGAAATGGCCATTCTGAAGTTCTGCGGGAGCAGCGCGTTGCAATCGGAAGACAAGGCGCAAGACTTTGAAGCGGTCAGACCAACTTCCAATTCCACTCCCCAATGTCGCCGGAAGCCAACCCAAAGCCCTCCTTGGATCGGCCAAGGCACGCCATTTTCCGCGAACAAAAACAAGCGCCCCTGGTACAAATTCGGCGCATTCTAGTGCATCAAAATCCACCCAACGGCGCAATTCAGGATATCCAGTCTGCAACACTTGAAAGCCGCGATCTACAGGCGTTCCATCGGGAAGTCGGTCGGTACGCAACCTTCCTCCCAAACGGTCCGACGATTCGATGAGTAGGGGGCTAATACCCGCCTGTTCCAAAGTGAGACATGCGGCCAACCCGGCGGCGCCTCCTCCGATGACGACAGGTCTTTTGTCGAAATGCATAGGTGATGGGGTCAATCCGATGGCGGGGTTCCAGTCAACGCTGTTTTGCCCGAGTCGGACACCAAACTTTGCAATTCCGCGAGCTCCTCAGGTGTGAAATCTCGCCACTCCCCAAGCGGCAGGTCCAAATGCATGTGCATGATGCGCACCCGCTTAAGCCGCACCACTTCGTAGCCGAGGTGCTCGCACATGCGGCGAATCTGACGGTTCAATCCTTGGGTCAAGACAATCCGAAAATGCCGTGGACCCGTTTGTTCTACCTCGCACCGGCGCGTTACGGTGTCCAAGATGGGCACGCCCCCTGCCATGTCTTCGATGAAGCTCCCGCGAATGGGACGGTCCACGACCACGTGATATTCCTTCTCGTGGTGGTTGCGCGCCCTTAAAATCTTATTGACCACATCTCCATCTGAGGTCAGGAAAATCAGCCCTTCACTGGGCTTGTCCAGGCGCCCCACCGGAAAGATGCGCCGCTCGTGTCCAATCGCATCAATGATGTTGTCGCGCTCCCGTTTTTGATCGGTCGTGCACACAATGCCCACGGGCTTGTGATAGACGATGTAGACGTGGTCCTCTGCCTTGGTCGGCTGCCCCACAGCCCTTCCATCCACTTCCACAACATCGTCTGGCATGACCCGCGTCCCGAGCTCAGGAACGACGCCGTTCAGCGTGATCCGCCCCTGCTCCAAGAGCTTGTCTGCAGCGCGGCGGGAGCAATGCCCTACCTCGCTCAGGTATTTGTTGATGCGAATGCCTTTGGCAGCCTCCATGTTGCAAAGAACGGACAGTCTGAATCAGTCGACCACGATCCAACGCCAGCGGCTGCCATCGTCGAGTGTCAGCATGTATACACCCGCGGAGAGACCATCCCTACACAGGCCGTTCACGTGGCTGAAAGTGCGACGCAACTGCCCTTGGGCATCCCAAAGCGCTCCCGAAGCGGGCAAACCATCCCAAGCAACACAAGACGATGAAGGGTTCGGGCCCATGACGCGCGCCTGACGCCCCGGCGTTTCACCCACATCCAAAATGATGGCATAATTGTTTGTAGAAGCGGCTGTCGGGGTGGCGAACCATACCCAATAGTCGGCCCCATCGGGATAGCGTCCCAGGGACGCATCTTGCTCGGACTGGCCAAAGGCAAAGAAGTCGAGCAACACCCACACCTCTTCGGTGTCGTTCCATTCAAAAAGCGCGATTTCGTCGCCCGTAGAGGACAATGTAAAGGGGGCGTGGTATTCGCCTTGCTCAGGATCGTTGTCTAGCCAATAAAACGCCCACTGGCCCGGAGCAATGGTGCCTGGAGGCAGTGCATACTTGTTGGGAACACTAAGGTTATCGGTCAAGTATTTTCCGCCCAGCTCGATGGGATAGTCGCCTGCATTGAACAGCTCCACCCAATCGTCAAATTCGCCAAATGCATCCGATACATTGTTGGCGTTCGAACTCATGAGCTCGTTCACGACCAGGTCAGAGGGAGACAGCCCCACGGTAACGGTCAAAGGTGCGCAAGGCAACCAGCGCTCCAAGCCAGAAGAAGCCGTAGCCTGTACCTGGTAATCTACAGTGGTCCAATTCCATTGAATGGGGACCTTGATTCCCCAAGTGCCATCGCCCGCCTTGCGGTCACCGTGCGCTCCATCGTCGTACATGGCATAGGGCTGAGGCCCTGCCCCCGCATCGATCCAGCACGTCAGCTCGATGGCGTCATCCCCAGCATCTGCGATGGCCCGGACGCGCAATGAGTCCAAAACAGGCGCATTGTCCTCCAACTCATGTAGGATCAACACCGGTTCTTCGGGGTCGAGTTGGGTATACAGCGAATAGCTCCGGTTTTCGAGCCAAGGCATAATGCCATACTCGACGTGGCCGCCCCAGGCCTCCTCGAGAGACGCTTCAAAGTCGTTTGTATTAAATCCGAAACTCTGAGGGTAATAGGTGTCCGTAGCCACGGCTGGATACAAGGCCGCCATCCTCGGCTCCAGAAAGGCCGCCACACTGTCTGGGTGTGCATACTCCTCCACCACTTTGCGGAGGTAGTGCGTGTACCATGAACGGTACTCATCGACCTCCATCAAACGGTCGTACAAAGGGCGGTATTCTGGAGACCACGCATAGGGGTTCCGCGATTCCCAATCCCCGTCCACCCAATCAATTCCCCATGTGTTGTCGAGGTCGTAGGCGATGTAATCGAACAGGCCGGTTTGGGGATTGTGGTAGAGGTAAAAGTTGTTTTTGTTGCCGGCATAGCCGTCCCAGTTCGCGCTCACAACATCCAACGCCATCACCTTGAGAAAGTCCGCCACGTTGAACACCTCCTCAATGGCGCATGAGAAGTCCTCTGCAGGGGTGTTGTTGAGGACACCGATGAACTCTGCGATGTCGGAATAATCGTCTTCCTCTGTATTGGTCTTGAGCTCATAAACCCTGCGCCCGTTGACTTCAAACTTGTAGTCGTCTGAGGAAGCCCCTTCATATTCGAGGGTGGCAGGCCAGAGACATTTGTAGAAGTTCCCGCCGTCTTTGTCGTAGTACTCTTCCACGAACTCCTCGTCCATATGTTCGGTGTTCACATAGGCTCCCATGTACTCGCCGTTGAGCATCAACCTCACCATGCTTGTGCGGGACCCAGCCAAACCCATGCGCCGCAGGATGTTCCAACTCAAAGCAGCGCGCAACAGCGAAGGGTCGTTCTGGTTGGCATTCAGATTGATCTTCTCCAGGTCGGCGAATTTTTGGCCAGGAATGAATGCGTTGAGGTCCACTTTGAAGCTCTTTTTAGGAGCGAACAACGAGGTGTTTCCCCTGAGGCGTACGGCCACCGTGTCTATCAGGGTATCCAACACCGACGACTGATATTCGATGACAGCCGGAAAGGGATTGCTCGCGGCGTAATCCACATCGCCGAACAGCATGGCATCGGCGCTGTCGGGATCCATCGTGATCATCACCGTTGCGACCTCATTTTGGAGAAAGACAGGGCCAAAAGCAGGAATGTCCGTTTGGGCGTTGAGAAGGCCTGCCGCAGCCCAGAGCATGGCCACGGTAAAGCTTCGGACAAACAGCGAGAGTCGGCGCGTTTTCATGGCGCGAAATTAGGCAGTGTGCGACTGTAGTCCGCGGCCACCTGTAAACCGTCCGTTCTTAGCGCGCCACCACGAGTGGGCGGACTTTTTTGCCCGTTGGCAGTTCAACTTCAAGCAGATACATTCCCGGAGCAACGCCATCGAGCGCATGCCATGTGCGCGGGGCCGATGTTGGCCATTGCCGAACTTCAGCACCGCTCAGGTCGCACAACCGGAGCTGAATACTGCCCACATCGATCCTGAAACCGGTTCGAGCAGGATTGGGCCACACGGCCCAATCCATTGGATCGAATTCGTCAATGCTGGTGACTTCAAGGACGTCCACATCGAGGTTGATGACCCCTCCCGTGCAGGACGCATTGGTCTCGACCACCTGGATGCTGTGCGCGCCTGATGTGGTCCATTCTACCGTCACCAGTGAAGTGCCCTGGCCTGAAAGGAGTGAGCCTCCAGACACGGCCCATGTGTAGCTGTTGCCCGGTTCTGAGGGCATGGCCACATACAGTTGGGTCGACCCTTCATCGACCTCTGCACTTCCATCGATACTGGCGGCCGTGAGATAAGCGCAGCTGCCATCGTCCTCGCTGGCCTCATCGTCATAATTACAGGCCTCTGAATCGGTGCATCCGCTGACTTCCAACTCATCGCAAACGCCATCGCCATCGCTGTCATTGATGCAATCTCCCGAACAATCGTAGTACAACACAGCGTACTCACATCCGCCATCATCGGTGTTGGCCAAGGGGTCATAATTGCACGCCTCCATATCGGTGCAACCGGGCACGTCACAGATTCCGTCGCCGTTTACGTCGGCCGCGCAATCGCCACCGCATTCTCCAAGGGCATCCAGCTGGTTTCCGTCGCAATCGCAATCGTCTTCGGGGATGTCTTCGCATCCGCATTCAAACACCGCACCGGGACCATCGCACACGCCGCAAGCGTCCAATACTCCTCCAATACAGGGGTCCTCACTGTCACAGATGCCATCGGCATCCAGGTCTTCAGCACACCCGCCGCCGCATTCGCCCAGGGCGTCGAATACCGACCCCTCACAATCGCACCAACCATAATCGAATGGAAACAAGCACGACCCGTCGTCCTCGACGGCATCAGGATTGTAATTGCAGGCTTGCGAATCCATGCACCCCGCCGCTGCTGTCGTCGATGCGCAAATGGTGAGGTCATCGAGCAAATACCTGCCGAGCCCACCGCCAAAACTGTAGGCGTAGAAATTCACCCCGCCCAGGTTGCCGGGATATTCCAACAGTGCGACCAACTGCGTCCCCAAGATCACCCTGAGCTCGTCGTTGTCGAGGTCAAAAATGTGGGTGAACAGGTTGTCAGCTCCCACCTGAAAACCATCGGCTTGCAATGTGTCTTCGCCTTGGACAAACGCGAGGCCACCCTCAGTATCAATGAACGTTTCAAGGGTCCATTCAATGCCGGGCGTGTTGTCCCCTTGAAAGTTGTAGTAGGCCGTTTGACCGGCTTGGGTCGACATGGAGAACTGGACCACGTATTGACCGTCCGAAGCACCAATGGGGAAGACGACATCGCTGGCCTGCGAAGGGTCCACCTCGGGCGAGACCAGCTCCAACTCCGCATCGGCTCCCGCCAACACCACATAGGGGTCCTCGACACCTCCAGCAATGCCGCTCCAAGTCTCCCAGCCATTTGTAGCCTGTACGGTGAGGGGCACAGTGGTGTCGTAAGACTGAAAGTTCTCGAACAACAGCGTTTCTGTGCAATTGAAGCAGAAGTAGTTGCAACTGCCATCGTTGTAGTCCGCCGAGGGCTCGTAGTTGCAGGCAGCATTGTCGGTGCAACCCGGATTCAACCCTGTCAATGGGCAGACATAAGGCACCGTGAAAGTCACATCGGTCAAGTCAAGGCCGCCTGAATCGCCAAACCCGTTGAACAAAGACACCGACCAAGTGCCCAAGCCAGACAAATCCAGCCCCGACACATTGAGGGTCACCGTGTAAGTCCCTGCCGCGCCCGTATCCCACGCAGCAGGCCAGTCAACGCCGGCAGCGGTCGCGCCTGTCGTTTGATCGAAGCCACCCCATTCGAAGCAGTCGCCATTGGGATCGCACAAGAGGACCAGCAAATCGGAGACCCATTCTCCGTTTGACGACCCTGCCCATTGAACGGCCACCTCGATTTCGTCCATACTTCCAACACCACCAAACGTGAATTCAACCCCTTGTCCAGCACTGGCATTGAGCGCCATGCTCCAGAGAGAAGTACAATCACCGCAGGGCTCATCTGCCAAGGGGTAGATGCAGCTTCCATCGGAAAGCGTGGCCTCAGGATCGTAATTGCAGGCGGCCGCATCGGTGCATCCCGGCGCTCCGACCGGCCCATCGAGCGCGTCGTAATCCACAGTCCAACCGATATCCTCAAGGACGCCAAGGCACATGGCCCCGGGGGAATGGATGGCCTCTCCGTTCCCGATTTGTGGCGTCATCAAAGAATGGGCGTTGCCCGCTGGGTAGGTCGACTCGTCAAAATGCGAGTAACTGGAGCCTTGCTCCCAAAAAGAGGGCGCATATAGCTTGGGAGAAAAGTCACCGCTGTAGGCGTTGCCTTGGGCACCCGCCCAGTACAGGTTATCGGACACCAGGGCATCGCCCAAGGATGCGGTGCCGCTTCCAAAATCCAAGATGGGGATGCTGTTGCCTGTCCAAACAAACCCGTCATACACGTGCGGCAAACTGCCATTGAGGATGTACCCGTTCAGGTCGGTACCGACGAATGCCGTTCCGGCAAAACCAAGGCCATGCCCGATCTCATGGAGGACCACAGACACTAAATCAAACTGTGAAAACGGGGTGTTTCCATCGAGTCCGTAATACCAATTTGTGCCGCTGTCGAAGTTGGCGGAAATGTCGGCCTGTCCAGGATCAAGGTCGGAGCCCGCGAGCTTATTTGCCAGAGGCGAAGGATACAGCACCCCGTTGGCGGGTGCTCCGCCGAAATTGTAAAAGAGGTTGTTGGCGCCGGCCGAACCCAAAGCATTGCCTGGTAAATCTTCCCAAGTCGCGTCAATCACGATGGGCACATCACTCGTGATCAGTCCAGACCAAATGTCTACGGCATATTGAAATGCCGTCTGTGCCGAGGAAGAGAAACCCGTATAGTTCACCACAAACGTGGCTGTGCGCTCATCGGCGGGCAACAGCACCGGGGCGGGCACTTGCGACACTCCCTCCGACTCCACAGCAAACAACAGCGAGCGGTTGGGTGGGGTTGCAGAAGAGGTGACTTGGGCAGAGGCCGAGGAAAGGAACCCAACGAGGAGAGCAGAGAGGAGAAGGCGCATGCGAATCGTAAATCTGAAGCAAACTAATGCGTGGTACCTTGCTTGCATGGCGCGATCAACACAGGTTTTCATCACTGCCTTCTTGGCGCTTGCAGTGGGAATTGGCTGGGGATGCAGCAAAGTTGAATGGCCCGAGCCTGCAGCCGGTCAACACGTGGCCCTCCCTACCCTTCCTGCACCGCCATACCCCTATTCGGACCTGAACTTTCCCGAACAGTGGCTCAACGACCCTGCACTTGCTCTGTTTGGTGGATTTGGCGACCCTTTGACCATCACCGATGCGGGCGCCACATTGGGCCGCGTTCTTTTTCATGACGTTCAGCTTTCTGCCGACAACTCGGTCTCTTGCGAAAACTGCCACAAACAAGCGCACGCTTTTGCCGATGTGAAGGCAGGATCGACGGGCATATCCGGCACGCCGCTTTCACGCAATACCCTTGGACTCTTTAATCTGAGGTATCAACGCCGCATGTTCTGGGACCTCCGTGCAGTGGGACTGATTAACCAAGTGCTTCAGCCCATTGGACACCCCGATGAAATGGGCATGGATCTGGCGGAACTTCCGGCGAAATTGGACAGCCTTCCTTACTACCCGGACCTGTTTGCAGCCGCTTTTGGAGACCCGAACATCGACCTTGACCGCATTGCAGAGGGCCTGGCACAATTCCTCCTGTCCATCCGATCGTACCAGAGCCGTTACGACGCTGGTCTGACCAATGGCTTTGCCGACTTCACCGCCAGTGAATTGATTGGAAAAGGGGTGTTTTTTAGAGGAGACACTCGCTGCAACCAGTGCCACAGCGGCCTCAATTTCTTTTCGACCCAGGCCTTTATCAATGGTCTGGAGATGGATTATGGAGCAGCAGGGGATGCGGGGATTGGCGCCATTACAGGGAACCCTTCGGATGACGGTCGTTTTAAAACGGTCTCACTCCGAAACGTAGGGCTGACCGCACCCTATATGCACGACGGCAGGTTTTCTGACCTCAGGGCCGTGGTGGATTTCTACAGCGACAACATCCTGCAACACCCGTATTTGGACGAGCGGTTTTCTGACAATGGCATTGGGCCACCTGGCCAAGAGCCTTATCGGCTTGAATTGACAGAGGAGGAGCGGGTTGGTCTTGTGGACTTCCTGCATACCCTTTCCGACACCTCTATGACGGTTGACCCCGTCTTCTCCTCTCCCTTCTAACAGGAGGCTGGCTTCACCCAGGCAAAAACACCTCGAAACGGGTCCCTACTTGAGGCTCGGAATGCAACCGCATGTCTCCTCCATGTCCTTGTACAATGGAGTACACATGGCACAGACCCATGCCCAACCCATCTTCATCGCCCGCGAAGCGCCTAAAGGGTTCAAACGCCATCTTGACCTGTTGCTCGGTCATCCCGCGACCATTGTCCTCCACCATCAGCGCATAGCCCTCTGGCGTTTTACTTGCGCTCACGTTGACTTGAACCGGAATACCCTCCCGGCCATATTTGATGGCGTTTTCAATCAAATTGCTGAGTACGATCCGCATGCCAATCGGACCTGCCTTTACCACAGGAAGGGTCCCAATGTGCAGCCGGGCGCCTGTCCGGCCAATGAGGTGTCTGAAATCTTCTTGAATTTCTCTTGCCACCTTTTCGAGGTCCACTTCTTGTCGGTCAGACTCCCCGCCCAAACGGGCATGGTCTAAAAGACCGTCAATCACATTGTCCAAACGGTCTGAAGAGGTCTGCAACCACTCAAAGAGCTGCTGGCGCTCCTCCTCGTCCGTAGTGGCTGTATGCGACAACATCTTGGCACAGCTGCTGATGTTGCGCAGGGGTTCCTTGAGGTCATGGGCAACCACCATGGCAAACTTTTTCCAGTAAAGTTCACTGACGGGCAACCCTACCACTCCAGAGGGATCGCAAAGCTTCACAGGGCGCGTTTTTGAGGAGACATCTGACATTGGGGTCGCGAATCTATACGCACCCCGCGTGGGGAGAGGCCTACAGATTTGAACCCGGAATGGAACCCCTCAAAATTTCGCTTCTAAACCACTGAATGACCGCCTTTTAAACCGATAACTTCTCGCATTCTGATTACAGGGAGAGAATGCACCTACAGCGCCCTGTGAGGAGATTTAGTTCTCCTGCCCCACAACCACCACGGTGCGCTTCTCCACCCCCTCTTTCTGCGCACCTTCGACATCCCCCGAATTTGACTCTATCTCCACTTCGAGAGACTCCCCATTTTTGGTCATGATGACGGTGCCGCCCGGGATTGCAAAGGTGGTGTCCCCCTCAAAGCCCTCCTCATCCAGGGACGTGATCATGACCTGAATGTCATCAACCTCACTTGATCCATTCCCTTCGCCCAAAAAAGTCATGGCCCGATGAAACTGAACAGGCTCTGATACTGGGGCTGTGACCCTGCCTAAGGCGAACCCAATCATGGTGAAGGCTGCAGCGATGAGAATGGCGGACTGGTTGTTTTGCATGGCCCCAATGTCGACACAGTTCCGTCAAAATTGCACCGAACTCCGCAACAAATGTTGGTTTCACGCGTATTCTCTGTGTGAGAAATAAGCGCACACATGACACCCTTGTGATCGAGGGAGGCAGCCTTCGATGCGCTTTCACTGCCGGCGTGCTCGATACTTTTTCCGTGTTGAGGTATAACCGGTTCAAGCGATACTACGCGGTTTCAGCGGGTACAATGGCCCTCACCTCCTTCCTTTCAGGCCAGCGCAAACATTTCATTGACGTCGCCTGCCACATGGTGGAGGATGGCGAGTTCATCCGATTCTCAGATGCTTGGAAAGAGGAAGGCTTGATGAATTTGGCCCACCTTTTTGACCACGTCCGACGTCACCGACCATTGGATATCAAAGGGGCTGCAGCTGCGGCCAGAGGCAAAGAAGTCCGCATGGTCACCACAGACTTCGAGACTGGATGCCCGCTTTATTTAAAGCCTACAGTCGATGACTGGCTGCGCATCATGTGGGCCTCCTCCACCCTTCCAATGGTGACCCGAGGTAAAATCAAAGTGCGCGACCAGTGGATGTTTGACGGAGGAATTTCGGATGCATTGCCTTTGCAAGCTGCCATCGATGGTGGGGGACGCAACATCCTTGTCATCCGCACCCGTCCATCGGGTGAGCACATCTCGAAGAGTTGGATGGACACCTTTGCCACATACTGGTACCGAGAAAACCCTGCCATTGTAGCCCTGTACAATGAGGGTCACCACACGTACAATGCAGATGTCGATCGTTTGGCATCTGGGGGAGAAGGCAGGGTCAGATGGGAAGAAATCGCCCCGCTGAAACCCCTGCGCTCTGATGGTTACCGCATCAATGCTGGGCAACTGATACAAGATTATCACCACGGCATGGAACGGGCATTGGACTGGTTGGAGCCGCGCATCTGAGTTGACTAGAAATCAACAATTGATGCCCCTGCCTCGAACTTGGGTTCGGTGGTTTAGAATCGCGTCTAACTTTGCGCCGATTCACTTTAGCCCAACATCATGCGCAAGCTGTTCATTTTGGCCCTCTTGGCCGCTACCACTCCCGCCCTGTTTGCACAGTGCGACGCCCTGTTCATCTCCGAGTACATCGAGGGATGGTCCAACAACAAAGCCATCGAGGTCTACAACCCTACCGGTTCGGCCATCGACATGTCGGATTACCGCCTTGAGCGCTACTCCAACGGCGCCACAGCTGCGGCTGACAACCAGAAAATTGACCTCAGCGGCACCATTGAGCCCAACGATGTGCTCGTGTATGTCCTCGATAAGCAAGACCCTGACGGCGTAGACTTTGAAGCCCCAGTGTGGGACGAGTTGGCGGAGAAAGCAGACATTTGGCTGTGCCCTGTCTATGATGAAAACAACACGATGTACTTCAATGGCAATGACGCCATGGTATTGCGTCAGATTTCTACCAATGCGGTGCTCGACATCTTCGGCGTCATTGGAGAGGACCCCGGTTCAGCCGGCTGGGACGAAATCACGCAAAACCACACACTCGTGCGCCGTCCGGAAGTCACTTCAGGTGACATCACTGCTACCGATGCGTTCGATGTCCTCGCAGTGTGGGACTCCTTGCTCGTCAATACGTTCGACGAACTTGGCCAGCACGTTTGCGACTGTGTTGTCTCTGTAGAAGAGACCGACCGCGATGGATTCAAGGCCTTCCCCAATCCTACCCAAGGAAACTTGTCCATCACCATGGCTACCCCCATGCGCGAATTGATTGTTCGGAACATGGCTGGCATCGAAGTCCGCCGCGTTCTCGCCAATGGAGCGATCCGTTCAGATTTGGACTTAACGAACCTGGCAGACGGCTCCTACTTCGTTGAAGTTCAACTCGCCAATGGTTCAGTGCACTACCGCAAGGTGGTGAAGCACTGAGCGCTGAGCGCTTCAATTTAGGCGACCATGAAGTCTCTTCTCGCACTGGCCCTTGCCATCGGCTTGGGTTTGTTTTCGGCTGCATTTGGCCAAAACTGTAACGTCACGGGATTGGTTCAAGACGGGTTTACCGGCGAACCACTCATCGGCGCTTACGTCATGTCTGGAGAGGCCATTGTGCCCACCGACATCGACGGGCGATACAGTTTGAGCTTGCCCCAAGGGGAGGCCACCATCAGTTTTTCTTACATCGGCTACGAAGCCGCAGAGAAAAAAGTGGTCCTCACTGGAGCCTCTATGACGGTCAATGCACAGCTGGAATCTCTGGTGCTCGGAGAGGCTGTGGTCGCTGCAGACTTGGCCATTGACAGGAAGACTCCTGTGGCCTTTACCAACGTCTTGCCCGCTCAAATTCAGGAAGAGTTGGCGGGACGAGACTTGCCTTTGATTTTGAACTCCACGCCGGGGGTCTATGCCACACAGCAAGGCGGAGGAGATGGTGATGCGCGGGTGACCATCCGTGGATTTGACCAGACCAACCTGGCTGTGATGGTGGACGGCGTCCCCATGAACGACATGGAGAACGGCTGGGTCTACTGGAGCAACTGGGCAGGCCTTGACCTCGTGGTGCGCACCACTCAGGTGCAACGCGGACTTGGTGCCAGCAAGCTGGCCATTCCTTCGGTCGGCGGCACCATCAACATCCTCACGGGTGGAGACGAGAGCGGAAACGGGAGGCTCACCTTCCTCTCTGAAGTAGGCAACTACGGCTATTACCGAAACAGCCTTGCGGGTGTCATTGGCAACCAAGAGAAGGGCTTTTTGCATTTTGTGGGTTCCTACAAAACCAATCAAGGATTTGCTGAGGGATTGGAATCCAAGGCCTACGCCTATTACCTCAAGGGGCGCAAGAGCATAGGGAACCATAACGTGAGCTTCACGGCATTTGGCGCGCCACAGCGACATGGCCAGCGCGCTTACCAAATGCAGGTCTATGAATTCGATGCGGACTTGGCGGAGCAGCTGACAGACGAAAACGGCCAGCAAGAATTGGGCGAAGTCATCTCAGGTTTGGGCGAGACGGCCATTGTCTCTCGCGGTCGTGGCTTTAATGAGTTCTTGGTCAATTACGACGAGGTCTACTACAACTTCAATGAAGCCACGGGGCAAGTAGACACCACATATGGTGAGTCTCGGCGCTACAACTCCCGACAGAATTACTACTTCAAGCCGATTTTTACGGCGCGGGACGTTTGGAGCATCAGCGACAAATCCACGCTGATCACCACGGCATATGCCAGCTTTGGAAAGGGAGGTGGAGAGGCGCTGAACAGCACGCCCGGCAGCCGCATTGCGGATGGCACCATCGACCTGCAACCTACTTGGAATGCCCACCAACTTTTTGAATTTGGGCAAAACGGACTGAACGTCGACGAAAACGGTGAGCGCAAGGGATCCAACTTCATCCGCATCGCCCACAACGACCACCGCTGGTATGGTGCGCTCTCGAACTTCACGACCCAAGTCTCCAAAGAGGTGAGCTTCAGTACCGGCTTGGATATGCGCCATTACACAGGCAGCCACTACCGCACCATTGGAGACATGTTCGGTGCCGATTACTACGATGCGCCCAACGACCGTAGGGATCAGAACGCCGACTTCGACACGCCTTTGCGCGAAGGTGACAAGTACTACTACTCTGACGATGGCCAAGTCGCTTGGGGCGGAACCTACATGCAGTTCGAGCTGGACAAATACACCTACTCTGCGTTTGTCAATGTATCGGCTGCCCAAAGCTGGTATCGGGGCATCGACTACTTCCGCCCGAAGGTGATCACCTTGGACGGCGAAACCTATGAAGTGCGCTCTACGGATGAGTGGAGGCTCATTGGAGAGGACGATTGGTCCACCGGAGCGTTGGCCAACGGCACCGTGCTCACAGCAGACAACCCCGGACTGGAAACCTATTCCACCGATTGGGAGCGCCTCAACAGCGCCACCATCAAGGCAGGGGGCAACTACAACATCAATGAGTGGATGAACGCCTACACCAATGTGGGCTACCTCAACCGGGCGCCGCTCTTCAATTCGGTGTTCGACATCAACAACAACCTCATTGAGGGATACGAAAACCAGTACGTCAAGGCTGTTGAGATTGGACTGAAATACGCCAAAGGCCGTTTCGCATCAAACCTCAACGCCTACCGCACCGGTTGGGAGAACAAAGCCGTCAACCGTTTCTACAGTGTCGGTGGCCTCTGGAACGACCCAAACCTGACGATTTATGCGGACACTTCCACTACAGCGGGTCGTCAAGAGTTGCTGATTCTGGGCGAGGATGACCGCGCCATTGAGGACGTGGATTGGGCCAATGAACAGGCCAACATCATTGAAAACGTCGACCGCAATCTGGGCTATAACCTGCTCAACGCTGATGCGGTGCACTCAGGGGTCGAGTGGGATTTCGCTTATGATGTCTCCGATAAACTCGACGTTCAAGGTGTTTTCTCTGCGGGCAACTGGAGGTGGACCAGCAATGAACGCGTCGACTTGGTGAACCGCAACACCAATGCATTTATCACACGTGCAGGAAGCGGTGCCATCGCCGACACCTTGGTGAACCTCGACGGGGTCAAGGTGGGTGATGCTGCCCAGCGTCAAGTCTCTATGTCCGCCAGTTACCGTCCGAAGCGCGGAACCTATCTGTCGATCAGGAACACCTGGTTCTGGCAGCACTACGCCAACTTTTCCCCTGGTGACGTGATCACCCAGGGCGAACCCAAGGACGTGTGGGTGACTCCCGCCTACGCTTTGCTCAATGTGAATGCGGGCACCACGTTTAAAGTCTCTGACAATGCCCTTTTGCGGTTGCGTTTGAGCGTGACCAATGTCCTTGACAAACTGTACATCGCAGACGCGACCAACAATTCCCAATACGCACCCAACCCCTACGGCCTCGAAGGAGGAAGTGGAAGGGCGGAGGTGTTTGTAGGCCCTCCCCGCATGATACGCATCAGTGCCGTGCTTGAATTGAAGGGGCTCCAAAACCCACGTTGAACATGAAATACATTTCGCTTTTTGCGCTGGTGCTGACCGCAGCAGCCAGCTCAATATGTGCCCAAGACAACATTCTTGAGGCCCGCACTGACTTTAACATTGGTGATGTCGTCACCATCACCGGCGTGGTGACCTCGGACGAGAACCTGGGGTCGGTACGCTACCTCCAAGACGCCACAGCAGGCATTGCTTTGTATCCCGGAGGCGACTGGTCTGATTGGGACGCTGAGCCCGTTATTGGAGACTCCCTCACCGTGACGGGAGAAATCACGGAATACAACGGATTGCTTGAAGTGGGACCCAACCTGACCGAGGTCACCTTCCACGGAACGGGCACGGTTCCTGCCGCCCAAGTCATCTCTGCCTCTGACATGAACGAAGGGCTCGAAGGAGAGCTCGTACGCGTGAACGGCGCCACTTTCCCTCTTGCGGGAATTGAGATTGCCGGGAATTTGACCTACGATTTCACAGCCGATGGCGAGACGGGCGTCATTTATGTTCGCACCAGCAACAGCCTCGTGGGAGACATCCTGACAGGTTGCGCAGTGGACTTGGTGGGCATTGTATCGCAGTTCTCTTTTGATGGAACAGGTGGCTACCAGCTCTTGCCACGTGGCCAAGTGGACTTGATCCCCGCCTCGGACATCTGCTACACCTCTCCCGTGGTTCAGTCCAACATGAGCACCACAGGATTCACGCTCAGCTGGGACACGGACTTGGCCTCTGCCGGCACCGTGGAGTACGGCTTGACAGAAGACTTGGGGCAGGTCATAGAAGGCGCCTCAAGCACTACTGACCACAGCGTAGACCTGACCGGACTTGAGCCGGGCACCATTTATTACGCCCGTGCGATTTCAGTGCTGCCTGAGGGCGGACAGGCACTGTCTCCCATTCGTCCCTATGCCACCGTCTCCAATTCCTCTGGCAACATCCATGTCTATTTCAATGGCGCGGTAGACGTTTCTGTGGCCACGGACGAGGAAGCCATGTCTCTGGGAACGGACTTGAACGATACCGTTGCTGCATGGATCACTTCTGCGCAGCACACCTTGGATGTCGCGGCGTACAACTTCAACGATCAAACGTTGGAGGATGCCTTTGAGACCGCCGCCAACAATGGCGTTCAGATCCGTTGGATCTATGAAGGTCAGAATGCCAATGTCGGCCTGTCGAACCTTCCTGCTTCTGTGGTGACCCACCCCCGCACCGATGGCCAAGGCAGCGGCATGCACAACAAATTTATTTTGGGCGATGCTGACTACCCTGAGAACGCCTTTGTGCTGACGGGATCAACCAACCTCACCACGGGCAATCTGGTGCAAGACTTGAACAACGTGATTGTCTTCGAGGACCAGAGCTTGGCCCGTGCTTACACCATTGAATTCAATGAGATGTGGGGCGCAGATGGCATGACCCCTGATGCAGGGAACGCCAAATTTGGTCCAGACAAATCATGGAATACGCCCGTCGACTTCCTCGTGGGAGGGGTGCCTGTGGAGCTGTACTTCTCGCCCTCTGACGGCACAACGAATGCCATTCGCCAAGAGATTGAAGCGGCAGACGCTGAGTTTGAATTTGCTGTACTGGCTTTTACCCGAGACGATTTGGGAGAAGCCGTTTCAGCCCTCGGACAAAGCTTTTTTGTCAACCCTATGGGCGGCATTGAGCAGGTGAACACCACCGGCAGTGAATTCGAAAATTTGCAGGCCAATGGCGTTCAGGTGTATCACCACAACATCAGCCCTGACCTGCACCATAAATACGCCATCGTGGACCATGCATCACCAGCCAATGACCCCGTGGTCATCACCGGTTCGCACAACTGGTCTTCATCTGCAGAGAATGTCAATGACGAAAACACGGTCATCGTGCACGACCCCCGCGTGGCCAATCTCTACCACCAGGAATTCCGTGGTATCCTGATCGCTCTGGGTGTGATCCAATCGGTGGAAGACCAAGAAGGAGGTGCGATTTGTACCGTCTATCCCAACCCTGCACGTGACGTGCTTTCTGTGCGTTGGGAATCCGATGCAGCCCCTGGTACTTTGGTGCTCCGCGATCTGTCAGGACGCCAAGTGCTCGCCGCAAAGCTCGGTCCCACCACCACACAGCTTTCGCTCGCTGGAGTGGCCTCGGGCATCTACACCGCAAGTGTGGACGGACAAGGTTTGCCCACGCGCATCGTGGTTGAATAAACCCGTTTGACCTTCCCTTGTCTTCATAGGGTGGTCAAAATAAAAGCCCATGTGCACCAATGCACATGGGCTTTTTTTCATGGCTTCATCCGGAGATCACTCGATGGACCCATCCGCAAACAAAAGCCAACAAGTCGATGGAAATGAGCGTCATTTAATGTGCTGTGAGCTTGAAGTATCGCAAGCAATTTCAAGCGCACAGCAGTCTGAAAGCCTGATGCTTATATGTTTCTAGCGATGGGCACCCCTTCAATCTATACTGATTGAAACGCCTTTGGTACACGCCCATTTCATCTTGGTACCCCGTGCGCCCTGAACATTACTTGCGTGTCTCTGTTCATGTGTTGAATCACACAAATACAAAACATGCTCAAGCATACTCTACTCATGCCCTTGCTCCTGCTCGGGACCCTCTTATCAGCCCAGACTACAGTAGTCGACGTGGTAGTGAACAGCGAAGACCACACTCTTCTCGAGGCGGCCGTCATCGCGGCTGAACTCGCCGACGACCTGTCCGGCGACGGCCCATTTACGGTCTTCGCACCGACCGATGCTGCAGTCACTGCTCTGGTCACTGAACTCGGCATCACTGCCGAAGACCTCCTCGCCCTTGATGGCCTTGCGGATATCCTCCTCTACCACGTTGTGGGGGCCTCTGCACTCAGCACCGACCTCATGGACGGCGATATGTTCACCACCTTGCTCGGTGAAGACATCACCATCTCCATCATGGACGGCACAGTGATGGTCAACAACGCCACCGTCACTGTGGCCGACATCACTGCCGACAATGGTGTGGTGCACGTGATCGATGCTGTCTTGCTCCCTCCAACTCCGGAGACTACAACCGTTGTGGACGTGATCGTCAACAGCGAAGACCACACGTTGTTGGAAGCGGCCGTAGGTGCTGCTGGCCTGGTAGACGCCTTGTCCGCTGAAGGTCCTTTTACCGTCTTTGCACCAACCGACGACGCGATTGTAGCCTTGGTGACCGAGCTCGGTATCACTGCCGATGACCTCCTCGCACTCGAAGGTTTGGGAGACATCCTCCTCTATCACGTCGTGGGTGCCGCTGCGCTCAGCACCGACCTCATGGATGGCGACATGTTCACCACTTTGCTCGGTGAAGACATTACCATCTCCATCATGGACGGTACAGTGATGGTCAACAATGCGACCGTCACGGTGGCCGACATCACCACCGATAACGGTGTGGTGCACGTCATCGATGCTGTCTTGCTCCCTCCAACCCCGGAGACCACAACCGTTGTGGACGTGATCGTCAACAGCGAAGACCACACGTTGTTGGAAGCAGCCGTAGGTGCTGCTGGCCTGGTAGACGCCTTGTCCGCTGAAGGTCCTTTTACCGTCTTTGCACCAACCGACGACGCGATTGTAGCCTTGGTGACCGAGCTCGGTATCACTGCCGATGACCTCCTCGCACTCGAAGGTTTGGGAGACATCCTCCTCTATCACGTAGTGGGTGCCGCTGCGCTCAGCACCGATCTCATGGATGGCGACATGTTCACCACCCTGCTCGGTGAAGACATCACCATCTCCATCATGGACGGTACAGTGATGGTCAACAACGCCACCGTTACTGTGGCCGACATCACCACCGACAACGGTGTGGTGCACGTCATCGACGCCGTTCTGCTCCCCCCTACTCCAGAAGTAACCCCAACAGTGGCTGAGATCATTGCGGACAGCGAGGTACACACTGTACTTGCCGCAGTATTGGATAGCACCAACCTCGATGAGGCTCTTGCTGGAACAGGTCCTTTCACGGTATTTGCTCCAACAGACGCAGCGTTTGATGCACTCGGCCCAGCCATTATCCTGGACCTGTTGATGGACAACACTGCCTTGACCAACGTCTTGACTTATCACGTGGCTGGAGACAGCTTGACCTCTGCTGACCTCTCTGACGGTCAGACCATCACCACGCTCTTTGGCGCTGATGTTACCGTAACCATCGACGGCGACATGGTCATGATCAACGATGCTGCAGTCATTATAGCGGACCTCATCGGTTCAAACGGAGTGGTACACGTCATCGACGCCGTGCTGCTTCCACCAGCGCCCACTCCTGCTACTGTGGTAGACATCATTGTCAACAGCCCATCACACAACATCCTCGAAGCGGCTGTTGTTGCAGCAGGACTGGTAGATGCCTTGTCTGGCGAAGGTCCTTTCACTGTATTTGCCCCAACTGACGAGGCTTTTGCTGCGTTGCCTGCTGGCCTGATCGATGAGTTGTTGGCCGACCCAACTGGCACCCTGACCGACATCCTGACTTACCACGTTGTGGCGGGCGCTGCGGCCATGAGCACTGACCTTTCAGACGGTCAGACCATTGCGACTTTGCAAGGCGACGAGGTCACCATTACCATCGACGGTATGATGGTCATGGTGAACGACGCCACAGTAATCGTGGCCGACATCGTGGCCGACAACGGTGTGGTGCACGTCATCGATGCTGTTTTGAGCTTGCCTTCTAACGTCAACCAAGTGGAATTGGGCAGCCTCTTCGAGGTGTATCCAAACCCCACCACCGATGCGCTCCGTTGGGGCAATGTTCAGGTGGATCGCTTGCAGGTGCTTGACGCCAACGGCCGCATCTGCTTTGACACCACCAACCCCGGTGGCATGCTCGACATGAGCAACTTTGACAGCGGCCGCTACATGGTCGTGATCGAAGCCGACGGACAGCGTGCCGTCAAGGCCGTGGTCAAGCAGTAAAATGAAACGACACAGCCTTCGGGCTGCAGAAAACAATGGCAAGGCCGTCCCTTTGGGGGCGGCCTTGTTGCTTTTACTTCACCAGAAACCAGGCGTTGAGCAGATCCTCGCGGTTGTATCGCATGGTCTCACCTGTATTCTGATCGATCACATCGAACCCTGCCGCCATACAGATGGCCTGTCCTGCCGCGGTGTCCCACTCCATCGTAGGAGCGAAACGGGGATAGCAATCGGCCTTCCCTTCGGCCACCATGCACAGCTTGAGGGACGAGCCTTTTGAAATGAGGGCCACCTCTCCATGCTCTTTGCGGAGTTCTGCAATAAAACCGTCGGTTTCTGGGGACATGTGTGATCTGCTGGCTACGGCTGTATAAGGGCGGTCACCTGTGTCTACGGGTATAGAATCCGCACCCTCCATCACTGCTTCTGCGGCGGCATCATCCCCGGCGGGGTGCATGGTCTTGACGGCCCCTTCTCCTTCTGTGCCGACATACAATTCGCCCGTAACCGGGACATATATGACGCCCAATACAGGGACCCCGTCACGCACCAAGGCGATGTTCACGGTAAACTCTCCGTTGCGCTTGATGAACTCCTTGGTGCCGTCAATGGGATCCACCACCCAGAGTTCGCGCCACCCGCTGCGTTCCTCAAAAGGAATGTCCCGACCTTCTTCGGACAATACCGGAATGCCCGTGGGAATCAGGTGGCGCATGATCACATCGTGGGAGGCCACGTCTGCGCGTGTGAGCGGTGAGTCGTCGCCTTTGACGGTGACATCAAAATTGCCACTGTGGTAGATTTTAAGAATCGCCTGACCGGCCTCAATGGCCGCGGCCACAGCGGTGTTTCTGTATGCGCGCATGGTGCGAATGTACCGTGCCTGAATTGGGCACTGGTGCTAAAGCTGCTGATCTGCCATCTTGGCGTAAAGCGAGACCAATGGGGCCACTTCTGATTCCCAAGACAGGTCTCGGGCTGCGCGCTTTAGCCCGCGATCAAACTGAGCTGTGCCGGCCGCCTTGATGCTGAGGAGGGCCCTCCGCCACCCGTTCGCGTCATCTTGATCCACGATACTTCCGACACCAAAGGACTCAATGAGCGACCGGCAATCCGGCAAATCGTTGGACAACACAGGCACTCCTGCAAGGATGTATTCAAACAACTTGTTGGGCAGACAGTACAAGTAAGACAGGCAGGTGGGCTTCACCGAGACCAATCCCACATCTGCGCTCAGGGTATGGTCCAAGACCTCTTCATAGGCCACGGCAGGATGCACGTGCACATGCGGATAGCGCTTGGCCGCATCGTCTACCAAATTCTGAAGCGGCCCATACCCCATAAATACGAGGTGTAAACCCTGCCCTGCCAAGCCTTCCATGGCTGCAATGGACGTTTCCAAGCCGCGGTTGTAGCTAAAAGCTCCTTGATACAAGGCGATAAAGTCGCCCTCGGGAATGTCAAACCGCTGCCTGAAGAGGTTGGGTTTGGCGGGACTGCTGTCGCCGTCGCTGGGTTTGGCGCTGTTCACAGGCGCTGGAACATTGCGAACCAGCAGCCCTTGTGGCAGACCATACCCGCGGTAGCGCTCCTCGTATGCCGCGGCTATCGATGGACTCACGGTGATGACCGCTGCTGCCTTGCGGATCATACGGCGCTCCAACCAACCCACGAGCTTGCGCTCAAAAGCGGGCTTGGCATTGCGCTCGGCCTCGAATTCGTGGCAGTCATAAACCAACTGTAGACGGGGATTGAGACGTTGCGCGCACCACCCCAAGACGAAAGCTTCGATGTCGTTGCAGTGCCAGGCATCCATACCACGCCATTTCCAGACCACCCTTAACGCCAGCTCTGCCATCTTCAGAATGCCGAAAACTGTGCCCCGCGGCAAAGCCGAAGTGGTCACCCTGGTCCGCTTGATGCGCCACCCATTGCGCTGCTCATCCTGCGATAGACCCTTTCTATGCAAGGCCACAACGGTGACATCGTGGCCCTCGGAGGATAGACTCTCGGTGATCTTCAATACCCGATTGTCACGGGTAAAGTCATTGAGCACAACGTTAGCGATCCGCATTTCCGTGGGTCATGACCGCAAAGATGAGAACGGTCACATTGACCAGATAATAGCCGCACTTGGCCCAAACAATGCCCACCAGAGCTCCCCATTCTCCTCCACCGAACCATTCAGGATGCAGCGTACCCAACCACCAACCCGTTCCTACGGCGAGCAAGTGAAGGGCATCCAAAGCGGTGATCCACCTCGGACGATGTACCCTGTGAAACATAGAGCCCAAGCCTGCTGTCATGAAATTGAGGGCGAACCATGGCACCAACAACCTCACGACTTCCATGACACCAAACCACTGGTCGCCAAACAACCATGCAGTGGTGTTGTCCGGTGCCGCCATGACCACCAGCCATACCATGAACGAAAGGGCGGCGAAAGTGGCGAGGGCTTTCCAAAAAAGCCTGCGCAACGGTGCCCCGTCGGCCATTTCCGTCGCCGACTGAAACAACACGGGCGCCGCAGAGGCAGCCAGTATTGAAAGCGGCTGCATCACTGTCCGGCGTGCCAAGCCCAACATGCCCAGCAACACAGGCCCCAATGCGATGCCCAACAACAGCACATGCAGCCATTGAGCCAGTCGGTTCATGGCGCTTCCGGCCAATACCCAAGTGGGGTAGTCTCTGTGGGCTTTTGAGGTTCCAGGCTCAGGCTCAGAGCGCCTCCAACCCGCAGACTGGCAGACCTCTTTGAGACCCCTTCGCATGATCGCCCAACGGGTGATCAACCCCAGCCCTGACCCCCATACCAAACCCGACAAGGGCAACATCACAGAACCCGCCAACTTCCCCGATTCGGCAGCAAACGGCGCTCCTCCATTGGCCAGAGCCACTGGACCAGCGTTGGCTTGGCGGTGGTGCCAATATTCTAAGAGGCGTGTATGGGCTGCAAAGGCTACGAATACTGGCAAAAACAAGGCCACCATAGACCACTGTTCCAAGGCCCATTCTCTGGAGACCCAGGCTGCGGTCGGCCATGCTATGATCGCCGTGAGCACCGCAGCATACCCTACCGAGCGCTGTCCGGCCCACAGCAAGCTTCGCGCTGCACCTTCCTGCTTTGGGAGCATCAAGGCTTGCTCGAATTTTCCAGTTCCCAAGACGGCACCTATGCCGGTTACCAGGGCAAACATCTCCAAATGCGCAAAGGCTTCTGGGCTGTATAGCCTCGTTAACGCAAACGCGGCCAAAACGGACACCAATTGTCCCGCCACGGAGCCCCCCATCAAGGTTGCCATCCGCCGAATCATATCTTGACGAGGCTGCTTGCGTTCACTGGGACAAGGTACACCCTGCCCCAGCACAGGATGGGGCATCCTGTTTTTCTGATCATCAAAAATTGCACATCTACTTGGTCCTCACAGACCGACGGTGCAGGTCTACTGAACCAACATGCCGGGGACTCAAGCGGAGCGCTTCACCCGCGAAATGGGTTGGATCACCTCCCCGTTGGGCAGTGCAAATGCTTCCTGTCCATTGGCAAAGTGCGCCTCCAATTCTGCGGTGCTCAACGTTGGGCGTGCCTCCACAATACAAGCGATATCATCACACGACACAGTGGGTGAACCCTGTGCATCGAGGATCAGAAACCCCAAACCAGTCTTGCGGTCTTCCATGCGCTCTTGGTAGGAACGGGGGGGGACATACACTGCATCGCGTGTCTGTCTCAGCTCATTGAGGGTGCGGCTTTTCATCTCTGACGGCATTGGTTGAAGTGCAATTTAAGAATCAACATGCTCAAAATCAAGTGTTTAAGCGTGTACAGAGTACACTACCTCACCTTTAAACCCCTTGGAATCATCACCTTGTGTAGTATAAATTCGGCCGCAATGAAAGTGCTCAACCTCGAGGAAAAGTTTGGTCTATTTGATGACCATTGGAGTCCCAAAATCATCGCGCAACTGAACGGACAGGATGTGAAACTCGCCAAGATTGAGGGCGCCTTTGTCTGGCATTCTCACAAAGACCAAGACGAGCTTTTCCAGGTCATCCGAGGTCAGATGACCATGGAGTTTCGCGACCAATCGGTGGAAGTAGGACCCGGTGAAATCATCGTTGTACCGAAAGGGGTCGAGCACAGACCCGTCACGCGAGAAGAGGTTTGGATCCTCTTGTTCGAACCGCATGACACCCAACATACCGGTGGGATTGACGACCCCAGGGCTGTGGAAACCTGCGCGCACATTTGACCGTTTACCCTGGTGGCAGCACCGATGAAGCGCCAGCATCGGGACATAGGAACATGTCGCTACCGGCGGACTTAGTCGTGCTTGACCTTGACTTCTTCCCCGAACATCTGCTCAAGCTGACTCACGGTGTCTGGTGTGATGGGGTTCCCTTTGAGGTCCAACATTTTGAGCTGGGTACAGCGCGTCAATGAGGCCGGCAATCCCGTGAGTTCATTCTTGCTGAGAAAGAGTTTTTTTAGTCCTGTCAGATTGCCCAAGCTCTGCGGCACTTCCTCGAGGTCGTTTCGGGAGACCACCAAAGTCTGCAGCACCGCAAGCCGATCGATATCATCTGGAATGGCACCGAACTTCATGCCGCTGATGTCGAGGTAGACCAAGTTGGGTATGGCCAAAATCTCTTCTGGGAATTCTTCCCCCACAAGGTCAGGGTCCATCAGAGGACTCAACTGCAACATCATGCCTCCAATGGTTTGCTGAAGACGGCTCCCCAAGCGCTGTTCCATGGTGACTGCACTGGTCAATTCTGCAGCGGCCTCTGGACTGCCAGCCACCGCCACGGAAGCCCAAGCCTCCATGTCCTTGCCAATGGCATCATAGCGGTCTTCGGGCTGAATCATCCGCACGTCCTTGTTTTCGGACCGCTTGCCAATGACGTTTTTAAAATCAGGCGCTTTTTCCCTTTCTGCATCCACGGTAATCTCAAAGTCCCCGTTGGCCTCAAGTGCACGACGGCGCTTCATGAGACCGTCCTGCAATCGCTCCAACATCAAAAATTCTTCTCCTCCCGGCAACACCAATGCCCGCGCATCCGATATGGCCTGCGCACACTCTTTGAACTCATCGCGGTACAAGTGGGCTTGGGCCAGATTCAATCGCATGCCCAAAGCGAGTCCGCGGGTCACCTTGGCCTTCTTATCGGTGAAGTCCACTTTGCCTGCCCACTCCTTCCAGGTTTGGATCGGGCTGGATAACCCTTCAAAATAACCGTTTGCATAGGACTCCATGGCCACATCACGGGCGGCGTCCAACTCCGTGTAATCGTGTTTCCCACGGCCTGAATACACCGTGACTTCCACCTTCCCCTCCAGGAAGAAAAGCCGCGTTTCGAGCTCATTGATCACATTGCTCAATTGCAGCAGGACCGCTTTTCGCCGGAAAAACCGAGAACCTTCCTCCGATTCCAAGCCCGCTCTGAGGGCTTCTTCAGTGTCAAATTTCAAGCTGCCTTTGGAGTATGAGAAACTGCCTTTGCTAGAGCTCCTCGTCGAAATCTTCTCGTTGCCATATCGGATTTGAAGCGGTTGGTCGACCTCAAAAGCATCCCACACCTCCCCTTCAGGCGAGGCAATCCGGACGCGCATGGGCAATCGGCAAGGAACAACAGCCCAATAGGTCAATTCCTCGCTTCCCGATTTAATAGGCTCTGAACTGAATGTTGGAAAGCCTTGGTCCTCGGAGCCGATGGCCACATCTACCATGATGCTCGGCCCCACATCCACCACCTCTGCCTCGGCACCTATGGTGAAATACTTCATCCCGCTGAGGCGCTCATTCCCCGACTTGAGTAAGTCCATGTTGCCACCATAGCGCCTCAAATCATCCAAGTTGAAATAAGCGTCCTCAGCAAAGAGGTTGAAAGCGATGCGCGACACTTTTTCTGCTGGGACCGTGGGGAATTCCACCACCTCAATTTTTGTCTTCTTCTGGCTCCACTTTTGAGAAAGCAGCGGCGCCATAAATGCAAAGAGAAATCCAATAAGTAAGGGGATGCGCAGTGTCATTTTTTTTGGCCCGATTGTTTTGGCAAGTTGCAAAAACAAGACCCGGAAGATGCACCTTTGCTCAGAGGTTACCCACATGGAAACACTAAAGACCATCGGCATTGTCGGCTTTCTGTTCTTTTTAATCAAAGGGCTGCTGTGGCTGCTGTTGTTTGCACTTGTAGCCAAAGGTTTTGTATCCAAGGAACGATTGGAGGGCATCAAAGAGCGCCTCCGCAGCCCTTTTAAGGACCGCTGAGCGGAGTGCCCCCCCTTCAAAACACGTTTTTAATGTTGCTTTTAGCCGTGAATCATATCCTCGGTTCGCAATTCATCCGACGACATCTTCTCATGGCCTCCCTTTGCCTCTGTTCAAGTCGTGTGGAAGGTCCTCACACTTCTTTGTCGGTGACCGCCAAGTCGACAGGGTGACCCAGCAATTCCTCGGCGTACTGTCGCAACATCTCTTCTACCCCAGCCCGGATTTTGATGTACTCCTTGACTTGTGCCATGTGCACGTCTGTCCGGTCATGCAGCGCCAGCGTCTGGTGATAAAATGGAAGTCCTGAATAATGCTCGCGGGTGTCGGGATGGTCAAAGTAGCGCCTCCTCTCCGCCAAGGTCATGGCCTCTTCACGGTCATTGGCCATCAAGCAGTAGGGGTTAAACTCATTGTAATACTTGAGTGCAATGGCGTCTACGATGTCGTTATTGTCTTCCACACGCTTGGACACATACTCGTAGTAATCCCTGACCTGCTTGTTGATCTCGTGGGGAAATTCCTGGATGCGGGTGCTGCCAATCAAGGACTTGTATGTGGCGCTGTTCATGAAGAATGTGCTGTACCCATAGAGGTATCCAATTTCAATCAGGCTATCGGTGAACGTGGTGTAATCTGCATCACCCTCCCTAAAAGCCATGATGTTGTTCAGGACCCTTTGGGAACGGTCTTTCCCTTTTTGCGCCTGACCATACACATGCTCTAGCCGCTCCTGGTCCCGATCGAGGTCTTCGAGCAGACTGACCACATCTTCCTTGTGGAGCTCTTGTGTTTTACGGCCTTCATTCCACTCGCTCAGCCAAAACGAGATGGTCACGCCCAAAAAGACGACGATGAATTCCAGGAAATAATTCGGCCGGTGCACAGCCATCGGTTTTTCTTGAGACATGAAATCTATCGGTTTGGTGGTGGTTCAGTCCTCTACCCGAACCTGAATCAAGGCTGCCGTTTGCTTGGCCTTCTCTGTCAAGGCCGCCACTGAAGCTGAACGGTCTCCATAGGCCACAGCGACTCCCATGCGTCGGAAAGGCCGCACGGAGGGCTTACCAAAGAGCCGCAGATCGGTATGGGGAACGGCAGCAGCCTGGAGCACACCGTCGAATACTGGGGCGCCCGAACCTATCGAAGGTGGTGCGAGCACAACGGCGCTTGCACCATTTCGGAGGGCTTCAATCTCGGTCACAGGAATGCCCAATACTGCGCGGGCATGCAACTCGAACTCACTGAAGTTCTGTGTCCCGGCCAAGGTGACCATTCCGGTATCGTGCGGACGTGGAGAAAGCTCTGAGAAGTAGACAGTTCCAGGTTGACCGGATTTGGCATCTTCGATGAAGAACTCCACGCCCCAAATGCCATGCCCACCGAGGGAGGCTGTCACTGCAGCAGCCATGGACTGGGCTTCTTCAAGCAAAGCCGGATTCATGACGGCAGGCTGCCAGCTCTCCTGGTAATCACCGCGCTCTTGGCGGTGCCCAATGGGCGGGCAGAATAAAGTTTGACCGTTGGCTTGCGTTAAGGTCAGCAGGGTGATCTCGTAATCGAAATCGATAAAGGCCTCCACGATGACTTCGGCCAGATCGCCCCGCGACCCCTCCAGACCGTATTGCCAGGCTTGCTCAATGTCAGCTTCATTCCTAATCACCGACTGGCCTTTGCCCGAACTGGACATGAGGGGTTTCACCACGCAAGGCATGCCCACTGCTTCCACCCCCTCGCGCAGGCCTTCCAGCGTGGTGGCGTAGCGGTATGGCGCCGTTTTTAAGCCCAGCTCTTGGGCGGCCAAATCCCGGATGGCCCGACGGTTCATGGTGAATTGGGCCGCTTTGGCCGATGGAACCACCTGAATGCCTTGGGCCTCGTAGTCGTAAAACCGCTCGGTGCGAATGGACTCTACTTCGGGAACGATGATGTCCGGTGCATGCTTGGTCACAACAGCATCAAGGGCATCTCCATCGAGCATGTTGATCACCTCACTTTCGTCGGCCACCTGCATGGCCGGAGCATTCGGATAACTGTCTACCGCCACCACGTGTTGACCCAAGCGCTGCAGCGCAATGACCACTTCTTTGCCCAGTTCACCCGAACCGAGCAGCACGATTTTCTTTTGCATGGCTGCAAGCTACTGCGCGGCCTTTGCCCACAGAAAAGGTCAGAGCAACGATGCGGGCACGATGCCCCTGAACCAGGTGCTCAAACGCTTGGCGGTACCGGCATGAAAGTCGGGGTTGGAGAAGGGCGTTGTCTGCCAGGCGTTGGCAGGATCCAGTTCTTCGCGCATCAGGGACTCTACCTGGCCCGCCATGGCCGCCGAGGACATAATGGCCACGCACTCGGTGTTCAAGTTCGCGCTGCGGGGGTCGAGGTTAAACGTACCGATGACCGTGGTAGAATGGTCGATGACCATGGATTTAGCGTGAAGCCCAAAGGTGGGCACGTAACCACTGCGGGCCTGTTTTTCCGCTGTAATCAGACGCTTCCGAATCTCCGCATCGGGCCGGTATTCGAAGACCTTCACCCCCGACCCGACAAGTTCTTCCCGAATACGCTGATAACCATTGAACGCCTCAAGGTTGTCCGTAGAGCAGAGGCTGTTGGTCAAAATGGTCACCTCTACCCCCCTTGCCACAGCGTCAGCAAACAAGGTCAATCCCAAATCGGTGAGCACCAAATAAGGACTTTGAATCATGACCGACTCTTGGGCCGAAGCCACCAAATCGATCAGAGCCTCCGTACTCTTGCCCCCACCCGAATAACCTTTGGCATCGTTCTTACCTGGCACATCCGATACAAAACGCATGCCCTCTAGTCGGTGCAGACGCCCGGCCTCGATGAGGTGCGGAATGGCATCAGGAATGCCATCGATCAGGGCCCGGATCTCTGGCCAAAAATTTTCTGGGTCGCAGGCATAGGCTTGCACCGAACGGTAAAACTCAAGGGCATCTACCCCCGCCGCTTCCGACGCCACCAAATTGACTGCCAATGGATGGGACCAGAACGCATCAAAGGAGGTTTGAATGTCCCGGGCGCCGGTCCCCATCAGCAATACATCACGGTCACGAAAGTTGTAGTCCTGGTCATAATCGAAATACTCATCGGCGATGTTGCGGCCTCCCGTGATGGCCACACGACCATCTACAATGAAGGTCTTGTTGTGCATGCGCTGGTTGAACCCCTTAAAATCTGACACGACACCCCTGACCTTTTGGAAGGTGTTCTCCCCCACATTCGGATTGTACACCCTAATGGAAATGTTGGGATGGGCATTCAATGCGGCCACATCTTCCTCTTCCACATCCAGCATAAAATCGTCGATCAACATCCGGACCTGAACCCCACGGTCTGCCGCCCGAATCAGGTAATCCAAGGCAATGATGCCCACGTTGTCCATCGCGAAGATGAAATACTGGATGTCAATGGACTGCGTGCTGTTCTCACTCAACCAAGCCCGCGTAAAAATGGCCTCTTCGCCTTCTTCCAAGACATAAGCCCAGGTGGCAGAAGTGTCATCAACGGCAGCCGCCGTCATTTGTTCGGAAATGCTGTTGTTCGCCGCAGTCCCGCCGCAAGCCCCACCGCCCTCGTAATGCTCTAACCGATCGGTCAAGGGAGCCCCGCCACAACCTACCATCAAGAGTGCCCCAAGCAGCGTGAATACAAGTTTCATGCAGTCAATGTAGCCCGCTCAGGGCTCACCTGCGCCCCCTGCCCACCCATGGGACAAAATGCCAAAGTCAATTCGGCACACATGACCCCTGCGAAAAGGCGTTTGGCTGCAAGAATGCCCGTGGGACCTCAGGAATGTCGCCGCATCGTGCCCCCCCTCCTGCCCTTAACTTAGGGGGGCGTTGCGAAAACAACTTAAACGCTCCATACCCCAGCAGCATGGTCAGGACCTTCTTTCTTTGGATAGCATTGGCAGCATTCTCAGGCTTGACTTGGGCACAAGTGGCCAGCTTAACTGAAGCCCAAGATTTGCCAGAAGGCATCCACACCTTTGATTTTGGGAACGGGAACTTCGACGCCTACATCGACAGTGAAGGCTGGATGTTGTGGGCACAGTATCACCACCTGGGGGGCACCAATCCGGGATTAAATGTGATCCAACCGGGGAACAATTTGCCCATCTATGATTCTTGTCCGCTGGGCTGCGACCTCAGCTGGAATCCCGCCAAATGGGGCCATGGAAGTCAATCTTTTGCGGCCAGCATTCCCGATGGTGAACTGTGGCTGCGATGGGAAGCCACCACATCAAATCACGACCGGAAAATCCACTTTGAAAGCCCCGTTCTGGGCCGCTTTCTCTCCAATGAAGGTGGGGCTTTTACCCCTGAAATCTCCTACATGAATGTGCTGCGAGATGACCACACCGCTTTCCTGCCTGCCTCCGCTGGTGCCACTTCCATGAACGTGAATGCCGACTACGTGCTGACAAATGGGCCCTTCTGGAATTTCAATCAGCAAGACTGGCAAATCAGGGGCGGGGGGCGCTGGAATGTAGACGACGTTCGCAATGACGACGAGGACGAAACACTGATCCTTTCCGAACACAGCACACTTCATCGCATTTGGGTCAAGCCCGTGCCCTTCAACGGGGACCTCCTCATGGCAGCCATGTGTGATTTTCAGGACCACATTAACGGAACTCAAAGCCTATCCGAACCCGCACTGACCCAAATCAAAAACACCGTCAACATCTACGCCGATGAGCTTCCCCAAAACGAGGCGCTTATGGTAAAGGCCCTCGCTGTGATCTCAGATTACGATGCTCAAGTAGGCCCGCTGTTCACCACGCCAAACACCTCAAATGGATTTAGCAAGGATCCGGAATCGGCGCCGGGCATGGAGCGCGAACGCGTCATGGTCGCCCTCCAACAAGCTGTATTTGACCACGTTTTTACTCCCGAAGTGTATGCCCAGTACCCCGGGCTTGTGGCGGGCACCGTGTTCAACTCTTGCGTCAATTTTCCCGGCCAAATCGCACCACCTGCAGACGCTTCCGTAACGCAGACTGTTTCGATCCGAGCCAACTTTGCCGATCCCGAGGGCATCAATCCGTATTTCAACATTAACGGAGACGGAACAGAGCATGCACTGCGGCCCACTGGCACCTACTTGGCGCCCGGCAGTGTGGCGACCATCACGGTACCGAGCAGTTTAGTGGGCGGTGACTTTCACGTGCGCGTTGGGTCTCACGAATGGGACCTCACAAACAAGCCGCTTTACAAGCGTTTGGACCGCATCACCAAGAAGTTCGCCTTGGATGCCACCACCATCGCAGTCTATAACCCGCTGGGTGGAGCCATTTCAATCTTGGTCCCCTACGGAGCGGACGCGGGCATCATAGACGTCACCATTACCAATGCTGTTGAGGCGCCTTTCTTCAGCCTGAAGTCCTTTGATGAGACGGCTGATTTTGAAGCCGAATTGGACAAGCCTGGACCATGGGCAGTGTTCGAGACGGACAATGTGATGTGGACCATCCCCAAGCATTCCATCGTTCCAGGCCAATACGATTTGATGCAGGCCATGCTCGACTGGGACACGGCGCTCCAAGCCATCAACACCATCATGGGCCGCGAGCTGGTCTCCGACAAGCACAACCTCTACCTCATCGCCGATGTCCTCATCCGAGGCGGGGCCTACTCCATCGGTTACCCGATGTCCAATACACCGCTGAACTACACCCAAGTTCCCGGCTCTGTCTACTTCATCGATGGACCAGGATCAAACGACGAAGTCACCTTTCACGAGTACGGACATGCGCTCAACATGTCAAAGTTCTCCGGGGAAACCGAGGCCCTGGTCAACTTCCCGTACATCATGGCCATGAACTACGGGCTGGGTCAGGACCTGAACGAAGCGGTCATGTACAGCTTTGTGCCCAACACGTTCAACATCGACCGATCGGCCACACACCGTCTGGTGTCCAACAGCTTTGGTTCGGAGCGGGACATCACAAATTCGACCACCAATGAAGTGCGCTATCAGCACCGCGGTTACGCGCACTACTTTGAAATTGTAGACTTGCTGGACTGGTGCCCGCTACAGGCGTTTTGGGAAAGCGAATACGCCGACTTTCTCGACGGCATTGAATACGGTGAAAACGACGATGACAGCAGAATGCTGCGCATGTCCATCGCTGCAGGAGAGGACCTGCGGCCCTTGTTTCACGTCTTTGGAATCTTACCCGACAACGAAGCGGCAGTGAACGCGGCCTTCGACGCTGAAGGCCTCGTTCCTTCCTTGTCGGTGTACAACAGACTGCAAGAGTATGCTGACCTGATTCCCGTTGATCAAGACGCTTTTGTGCAGTATGCGCTCACCGTCTACCCCAACATGTGGTCCGAAGGCCCCTCGGCCAACCCCGACTATGGCACCGGCTGGCACTATCAAAAGTCACTGACCTACACTGCAATAGAAGCCGCAGAGCGCAATGCCCTCCTGGCGGACATCATCGCCCTGTATTACCCATTGGGTTCCCCCTTGCCCAACCCCAACCCTTGCGCACTGACTTCGGACTGTCCGCCCGACTTTGACGACAACGGTACGGTGAGCGTCAATGATGTGCTGGTCGCACTCGGTGACTTTGGATGTATCGGTTCGTGCACCGCCGATTTGAACGGAGATGGGCTGGTGGGTGTGGCCGACATCCTGTTGGTCTTGGCTCAATTCGGACAGCCCTGCGGGTAGTCGGGAATTCGCCCCACAACCTGGACAAGCACATTGTCCGCATCACCCAACCCTTGAAATGGCGACTGGAACAGGTTTCGCCTTTAGGATACAGCCTTAGGCTCCTGTCTCTTCTGCAGCGTCCCCCACATCCGTCGTGCCGCTCTTGGCTTTTCGGTAAGGGAAGGCGTTAAAGACTTTGCGCTTGGCAAAGCGGTACTGGTTGTCTGCGTTGAGGAACTTGTTGAACAGCTGGGCATTCATTCCGAAGTACTCATAGGTATCTCCGTTGAGGAAGGTGACCTCCAAGAGCAATCCTTTGTGCTGCAAATCTTGGATTCCGGAGTTGGTGGTGAGCTCCGTGTACTCCTCTTTCTGGGCTTCCAAGGTCTCCGGGGCCATGCTCACCAAGAAATGATACCCTTCGATCACCTTTCGGCTCATGGCCTCGGCTTCTTCCGCCTTTTCGCCTCCGTCTGGAAACTTATCGGGGTGCCATTCCTTGACCAAGTTCCGGTACTGCTTCTTGAGCTGCTTCAACTCCAAGGCGCCTTCCACCCCAAACATTTTCTTGAATTCCTTGATGCGCTTCATGACTGGGGTATAGTGAGGTGCAGATTTATTGCGGCCGCGAAATTACAACCGGAGTGAGACTAGCAGCCCTCTACGAGCCTCTATTCTTTGAGAGGGCGGGAAGCTTGGTCCATTCAAAGGTCCGCGAATCACCTTGGCGCTGCCGTGCACGTGGGTTCTCAGACCGCAGAATGTGGCCAACGTTATTGGGCGTGAATGCGGGAGATGAAAAACATGACGGGTCATTTCCTCAGTGTTCAAGGGGGCATGAGCCCGGCATGGATGTTCCGCGTTGGATGCATGCAAAAGGGCACAAGGCGCCAAAAAACCACCCTCATGCGCATGGCACTTCCACTCCCAAGCAACGCATTGCGACTCCTACGGTTTACCTTTTGGACCTCATTTGCGCATTGAATTCAACACCCTGTTTGCCATGAAAAACGCGGCCCGCCAACTCTGTTTATGCGCTTTTATGGGTGCAGTCTCAGTCCAAATGTCAGCGCAAGTTGTCACCGCCACACGGAGTGGATTCTCTTGGATTGACTCGGAGAACATCTCCGACATGAGCTTCGATGCCGGGTACACCGCTTATGCAGCAGCTTGGCCCATTTTCGACACATATCCTGGTTCGGACGCCTTCCAAATGGGACTGGCGAGCTGCTGGATGACCACGCAGCAAACGGGCAATGAACCCGAGCAGTTCTACACCACCATCGAAGGCGGATTGGGCTGGTGGATGGATACCCGGTTCGCCACCCGCATCCCCAAGTTCATCATGGGAGGGGTGTCCCACAACTTCTTTGGTTGGGCCAACGGCCCGGGTGCGGGAAAAACGAGCATGCTCTCCAATGGCCAACGCGACTGGAGTACCCCTGGCGGGAAATACGGCGTGGCCCAGTTGTCCAATCGCCTCGTGTGGGCGCCGGACGGACTGAACATGGCGCAAGGGCTAAACGGAGAACTGCTCGGATATGGGTACAACCCCTTGCCGCTCATGGAACCCCTGACGGAGACCAATGGACAGGCCATCTCGACAGGCAACCAGTGCTGGACTTTGTTCTTGAACAGCACCAATTTCAAGGGCCCCGCGACCTTCTTTATGCCCACTTTTTGGACGGAACCGGTGCTGGAGGACCCCTCGCTAGAAGGGCTGTATCTCGACACGCGCCCCGCCAATCCCAATGTCCCGTTTGGATGGGAACACGCCCTCTCACCTGCCCTCATTTCGGAAGACAATGAAGGCACCCCTTACGCCAAGATTGAGCCCATGCAGATGCCGGCGTCAGGAGAAGACTACTCCGTGGCCCTCAACGGCATTTCCATCTATTCCAGAGACGGCCTGTGGGACGCGATGAATGCTTGGTTTGATGGAGGAGACGCCGTGCCGACTGAGGCCATGCAAAACGGTTCCCAAAGTGTTTCCTTTACCAACAATGGTGGGGCCATCGTCGGAGAGATCAGCGGAGGAGGCATGGAATACGACATCGATTTGGACTACTTGGACAACACCATGTTGACCTTCGATGCCATGGGGTTTGAACACGGCCTGAACGCCACCTCTTTGCAAGGCGACGTGTTTGCCCTGCCAGAATATTTCAAGCTTGAGGGTGACAACGAATGGCATCCCATCACAGTGGACGAGGTGCCGGCTTCTACCCAACTGGCCACCACGGAGGTGCCGACCACCCCGCGGCCTGAGACCACCTACCTCACCCCGCTGGAACCGGATTGCGCCTTTCAGGACGCCAATGGTCCATGGAGCAGCCCCGGTCCAGCGGCAGGCCCATTCTACACGGATTTGGGTGACGGCTCTACCGCAACCTATTACTGGTATCGCTTTGTGGACCAGCCGGCCATTGTCCACGCCAACCTTCCCGACTCTATCCGCGATGAAATGCAAGCCCGGGTAGAGTTGATTCACTCGAATTGGAACCTGGAGGACGAGTACATGGCACCTCCGACCGTGGGCAACCTCGCCACGGTGGATCCTGGGGCCCTGGTCGTCCCCCCCGCCGGCATGGAAGTGGGCTACGTGCCCATCGTCACACGTCAGGAATCGACCCCGGAGAAATTGCGGGTCTTCATCCTTGCCGGGCAATCCAACATGCAGGGCTACGGAAAAATCGCCACCGGTTCCAATGGTGCCGCCGGCATCACGGTGGCCAGCTTCACCCCCACCTGTGAAGTGCCCGGAGCCGCCACCTGCGATTTCACCTTGGAGATGACCGACACCTTCGGGGATGGATGGAACGGATGGACCTATGACTTTGTCCAGAACGGCGCGGTCGTCGCCACGGGGTCACTCCCCAACGGAGAATCGGGATCGCTGACCGTCACGCTCGAGAACGGGGTGACATGTGACATCGTCATCGGCACAGCCGGCGCATACGGCAATGAGGTGGGCTGGACCCTCACGGATGCCTCGGGCAACGCGGTCGCCAGCCTCGATGGGCAACCAGCGGACTTTCCTTCCCCCAATACGCTCGTGGATGTGGTGAACAGTGATGCCACAGGGGAATGGTCCATGCTTGGCACAGAAGACGATTGGACCACACTGGACGATGTCCACCTCTACTTTCCGAATGGGGCGGGCGACACCATACGTGACCACGTCACAGTGGGCCAAGGGGCCTACCCCGACCTCATCGGGCCCGAGCTGATGTTCGCCCACGAACTCGGCGCCTACTTCGAGGACCCGGTCCTCATCATCAAGACCGCTTGGGGAGGTTTGAGTCTGGCCGAGGACTTTCGCCCGCCTTCTGCAGGAGGGACCACAGGGCCCTATTACAACACCATGATCGAGACGGTGGAAGCGGTCACGCAAAATCTTGCCACGGAGTTCCCTGACATCGAAGTGGACGAATTCGAGATCAGTGGTTTCGCCTGGTTCCAAGGGTGGAATGACGGCGCGAGCGCTGAATTCCTGAACACCTACGAAAGCAACCTGCACCACTTGGTCAACGACGTCCGCAACGACCTCGACTTACCGGAATTACCGGTGGTCATTCAAAGTTCGGGACACGGCGGTTACGAGAACTTCGGCGGCTGGATCCAAGACATGCAGGACATCGTTGCAGTGGCGCAAGAGAATGTGGGGTGCAACGACTCTATCTACGGCGGAACCGTCGGGTTCGTGGATACAAAGCCCCTGTGGATCACCATGGCGGAATCTCCAGATGATGCGGGCTTCCACTTTCACAACAACGCCCGCACCTTCCTGAACATCGGAAAGACCATGGGCGAAGAGATGATCCTCGCCATCAACGACATGGCCTATTGCAACGGCACGCAGGGCCCGGACTGCGACAACCTTATTTCGCCAGGGTTTGTCTCCATCGGCAACCGCGTCTGGAACGACTTGAACATGGACGGCATCAACGATTCCAACGAGCCGGGAATTGCTGGCGTATCCGTGGTCATTTGGAGTGACCCGGATGGCGATGGCATTCCGGACTGGGAGGGTTTCGGTGGCGTCGAAATCACCGACGAAGAAGGATACTACCGCTTCGATGGTCTAACCCCCGGCAACTATGTCGTCTTCGTCTGGCAGGTAGACAATTGGGATGACGGGGAGCCGCTTCAAGGTTTCCAGTCCACGGTCGGGTATGTGGCCGATGCAGACAACGATGTGGACCTCGACAACAATGGATTCGGTCCGGCCTTCAGTGACATCATGTCCGGCATTGTATCCCTCACCCTTGATGGAGAGCCGCTCAACGATGGAGACCCCGAAGACTGCTTCTTTGATTACGATCCAGGCGGAAACAATACGGTCGATTTTGGTTTCTACAATCCCAATACAACCTCTGTTGCCATCGAAAACGGAGAGGCCTTCTGGACCTCGGTCTACCCGAACCCCGCCAAGGATCAACTGAACATTCAGTCAAGCAGTGGCTTGGAGCGCATCGACCTCCTCGATGCACTCGGCCGGGTCCAGCAGCAGTTCCGTCCAATGGGAAACACCCACGTCATCGATGTGTCCTCACTTACCCCTGGAGTGTATGTCTTGCGCTGCACCTCCACCCCTCTTGGACGCATGGAGACCCGGCGGTTTGTGAAGCAGTAAACTTAGAATTAGCTTGGCCACATGAAGCCGTCCAAGTCCGCTCTATCCCTCATGATCATTGGCATTGTTGGCCTGCTGTTGGGCGCGGCCTTCAAACTGAACCACCTCATGGGCGCAGAGAGGCTCTTCAATGCAGGCGTTCTCGCGCTGGTCATTGGATTGCTGTCCTGGGGCGTTTCCCTCGTTCGGAAATCCTGAGCACAACACCTGAACCATGGTCCGAGATGGCCTGTCTTAAGGTCAGCGCAGGGTTTTGTGAAGGACGATTCGGAGGACTGATTTCTGAGCGGAGACCACGCCCGTCAACCCTGCAGATTCATCCTAAAGCTTTCCCAAAATCGGCCCCTTGTTGGTTCCATTGGGCCGACACCGCTTCTGCTGCGCGCATCACTGCGGTCATTCGCAATCGGCTGGATTGACTCCTTCACGGTGAAGGACGGAAGGCGACAATCCGCCATCAGGGCCAATGGTGGCCTTCTGCCCGCCGCAGGACGGCTCGAGCAAGCCGCGCAATTCATTGCCGAAGAAGAGGTCGATCACCACGGTGTCGCCTTCCATGTGCCAGGGATTGGGGTTGGGGATGGCGTCCTCAATACCTCCAAAGGTCCCGTCGCCGGAGTAGATGGTATACCGCAGGGTTTCCGTGAATTCGTAGAGGGTGTTGGTTTCGAAGGTCTCCGGGTGCCAGCGTCCGATCAAAGAGAAAGGAGGCTCCGTGCAACCCGTGCCAAAGACACCCAGAAGCTGGAGGACGTCCGAGACGGTAATGGCGTCGTCCCCGTTGATGTCCTCCGGACAGGAGCTGCAGGGCGCCCAGGTGCATGAACCATCGTCGACGGTGGCGCTTTCATCGTAATTGTCGGCGTCGCCGTAAGTACAACCGGCCGCCCAAGCATCCGGCCATGCGCACGACTCCGGAGGGAAGGTGCATGAGCCGTCCTCAAAGGCGGCACCGGGGTCGTAGTTGCAGGCTTGGGGATAGGTACACCCGCCGTATTCGATGACGATGCAAGGGCCGTCCTCCCAAGCGGTCACACCCCCTGTATTGGTGGCCTCACAGGCATTGGAGTAAGTCACCCCATCGCAACCGCAGACCGGCTCGAAGATCTCTGGACACACCGCCGAAGGGTCGATCAGGTCGGGATCCACGCAGCTGACAGGGCCGCTCACATCGACGCCTATGCTGCCACCCAAAGTCCAGGTGCCATATTCGGTTCCGTTCGGATAGGTGTTGATTTCCCAGACGAGGTAGTCTTCGATCAAGCAGGCCCACGGGTCTGGACTGCCATCGTGAAAGGCCGATTCATTGGTATGGAGCACCGAGACGAACATCGTATCGGTGAGGTCCATATCGAAACTGAAGCTCACGAAGTTGTCGTCTACCAATGTCTCTTGATGCAGCACGTTTCCTTGGGAATCCGTGAATTCCCATTCCATGACATTGGTTGAGTCCGGCCATGTCAAGTAGCCACCTGGATGGTAGAGGTTCAACATGCCAGGCTGCGAGCACACATTGCACACGAGCCCCATGAGGTCACAGTCGACCGTAGTGGTGACCTGTGCATTCAGTTTAGGGGCGAGGCCCAATCCTGCAACCAAAAGGAAAAATGCGAATGGTCTCATGACTTGATGTATTCGGGTGTTTGTGACACAAAAATTGACCGAAAGAGGGACTTACGGCTCACGCTTAAGGGTGAAAGTGCCACCCTTCACCCATCCAATTTTCTGCGGGCGCAACGGAAAATACTGATTATCAGAGCAATTGTCAATCCTGCTCCGAAGAAACCTTCATCGCAGCATGCAACAGGGCCATTTTCTTGTACTTGGTTTCCTTGATGTCGAAATACAGGTACATCCTTCTCAAGGAGGAACCAATCCCATCCACGCTCAGGTGGACCCTTTCCGCGATGCTGCGGTTGGTCATCGCCGGATCCTCCAGTAAGATATTGAGCACCTTCCAATCGGTGTCGTTAAGGGTTCTGCCCAAGGACAGGTCCAGAAGAGCACGGTTCAATTCCAGCACGGGGGTTTCCAAAACCAGGGTATGTCCGCCAGTGAGGTGAAGCTCTTCGATCTCGGACATGAGCTCTTCGCGCCTGTCTTTGTGGCGGCGCTTGATGTTCACGATGTAGGCCACCAGCAATCCAATCACGGCGACAAACCCCAGCACCAAGGCGAGCACCGTCTTGAGCTGCTGGACTTCCTGGCGGCTTTGCTCCTGCTCACCCTTCCACTGTACCGCACGCAATTGGTGCTCCACGTCCTTTTCATAGGCCGCCCGGATTACGGCGAGCCGGTGTTTTTCGAACTGAAGGCTGTCGTCATACAACACGAATGACTCGTGCATTTGCAACGCCATGGCGTCGTGACCCAGCGCTTTGTGGGCCTGGTACATGACGCTGTAGAGTTGGTGTTTGATTTCGTAACCCGTCTGTCCAAGCAATTCCCGTTCGTTGTCATTGACCACCCGCAGGGCTTTACCGGGATCAGATGGCAAGGTCAATTCGGCGATGGCCAGCAAGCAGGAGAGTTCGTTGCCCCGTGCACCCAAGTCACGGTACATCTCCATGGCCGTGACCCGGTATTTCATGGCCTCATCGAGCGCCCCCAACTCCTCGGACAAGGCGGACATGTTCTCATAACAGCCCGCGACGTAGAAACCTTGCTCCTCCCGTTCGAGTGTATTCAGTGCTGAGGCGTAAAGCGTTGAAGCCCTTTCATAGTCCTCCAGCTCGTAAGCGCACCATCCCATGTTTAACTCCAGCAAGCCAGGGAAATAGCCCATGTCCTCTGCATCTCTGAGGCCACTTCGCACCATTTCAAACTGGGCCATGGCCAATTCATGGTGGCCGATGATCATGAAGAGGTTTCCAAGGGCCATCCGCGACTTGTTCGCCCGCTCCGCATCCCCCACGGCCTCATACAGATCCATCGCCCGATTGAAGTGCTGTGTGGCTTCGACGTATTCGTTGCGCTGGACGTGCACATTTCCGCGGTTGCCATACACGGTGCCAAGGCGGGCAGAGTCGCCCAGGGCAATGGCCACCTGTTCGGCATGGTCAAATGAGATGAGGGCCTCCTCCAAGTGCCCCTGCTTTTCCAGTAGACTTCCCATGCGGTTGTGCGCGGAATACAGCGCCAAAGGCGCTTCGGCGCTTTCCGCCAGATCACACATCTCCTTCAGATAGAAGAGGACTGTATCCGGATACTGCTGATGGAATTCGATGTGCAGGTCTTTTACCGTCTGCAGGCGGTCCTCAGCGGAGCGGGTCGTGTCATTCCAGGCCGCGATCAAAGACGGCAGATCCGCTTGACACCATCCCGATGTCGAGAGGCACAAGCAGAGCAGTAAAGCATACAATTGACGCATCAGGACTGAATTGGACAAAGGTCAATCAATGGACAACCCCCACTCTGCAAAGGTTGCCTTTGCCGTCCAAAATCCAAACGGAGATGCTAAATGGGCTGAGGTCTTACCGGCTTTTTGGACCAAAGAACCGGGTGACGCCGCATTGGATCTGGCCCGTGATCAACTGCCCCTCCCAAAGGGGCGCTTCTGGCGCACCTTCTGTGACCCGGCGTGTTCTGAACCGCTGAATTCCCGCCCCAACAGACAGGTCCAACCGCCATTCCGGCGCCACCTGATACCCTGCGAAAAGCCCACCTGTCGGCGTCCAATTCAAACTCTATGATGAACCCAGAAATTTGCAAGACCCAGCATAAATCCAAAATAATCTTTAGACAGCCAACTGCTCATCCAATGCTGAATATGCACCAACAGTCAGAAACGCGTTATCGAACAGGTCTCTTCTTGGCTATACCTCGCATCCTTGTTATCGACAATCCTCCGCTTTGGTCTTAACCTAGCACCCGACTCAAACGCATACATCCAAGGAGCAATACAATTATTCCATACACACGAATATCAATACTTTACCGACGCACCTATAACCATTTTCCTACCTGGAACTTCCGCTATTTATTCAAAGTTCTA
>CAJQJX010000019.1 GCA_905478795.1 uncultured Flavobacteriales bacterium | reverse complement strand
GGTGGCGGTGTTCGCCCAACCCACGGCAGCGATCACAGCGCCCTCGGACTTTTGTGCGGGCCCCGATGCGGACTTTGCCAGCGCCACGGTGGTCGATGGGGGCACCCCGCTGACCTTGGACTGGTCGCTGGACAGCGGCAGCGGCCCACCGACATTAGGCGACGCCCCTTCTGTGGTCTTGCCGTCTCCGGCACCCGGCACCTACATCGCAACCCTCACGGCCACCACACCCGATGGCTGCACCTCGACCGCCGTCGACTCCGTGGCGGTCTTTGCCGCCCCTCAGGCAGATTTCACCCTTCCCACTACAGTCTGCGCCGGAGGCTCGGTCGCCGTCCCCAGTTTGGTCACGCCCGGTGTGCTGGAATGGTCCCTCAACGGTCAACCCCTTGCCACGGATGCAGGGACATTCCACGCAGCGCTGACCTCTACATTCGGCAGCCAAGAGGTTGGGGTGACGGTGACATTGGGAGAAGGAGCGGATCAATGCGTGGACCAACACACAGAGGTCCTTGAAGTCGAGGCCTATCCCTTGGTGAATTTCACAGGGCCACTGGCGGCTTGCGAGGGCGATGTGGCCATGTGGCAAGAGGCCTGCGTTCACCCGCAAGGTCTGCCCATGAGCATGGTGTGGAGTGTCAACAGCAATGCCATGACGGGCACGCCAGACAATGCACTGGACTTGAATGGCCTGCCAACGGGTATCCATGACATCGTCCTGGATGTTGCGGGGCCAGCAGGGTGCACGGCTTCTTCACAGGGTACTTTCGAGGTGCATCCCGTCCCCGAAGCGGCTTTTTCACTTTCGGAGGCCTGCTCGGGTCTGCCCATCACTTGGGAGGATGAAGCTTCCGAAGGGATGTTCTTTGGTGCACCCTCATGGAGTTGGAATGGGGCGCTTTTGCAGGTGCAGTCGGATACTTTGCCTGTGGTTGTCTCCGCCTTGGCAGGCAACCCGACCATTGTCCTGCAGCTGACCATGGAATATGCCACAGGGGTATCCTGTCAGGCTTTGGACAGCGCGACCACGGTGGTGCACGAAACCCCAGATGCGGCGATTGATGGGCCGGGACATCTGTGTGCCGGAGATACCGGGCACTTCATCGGATCTGGAGGCGCAGCCGCCTCTCCGTTGGTATTTGAATGGTCCTTGGATGAGGCCGCAACAGAAGCGGATTCGACACCGTCCCTCTTCGATTTTACTTCGGTCAACACCGGCCTGTACAACCTCTCTTTGGAAGTGTTGTCAGCAGCTGGGTGCGCCTCAGAGGCCAACACGGACGTGGAAGTCGTGGCAGCACCTGATGCCGACTTTGAGTTGCCAGAGGGGGCTTGCACAGGGGAGGTGTTGCCATTGACCTTGGGAACCATACCGGATAACGCCGCGATCATCGACAGCACTTGGACCTGGAATGGAACGCCCATCAATCCTTCCGCCGAGTCCATGCCGCTCGAACTGACCTCATCGCCCGGCGTGCAGTGGGTGTCGCTTCAGCTGTCCGTTTCGGCCGGCACCGCAGTATGTGTGAGTCAGGCCAACCAAGAAGTAGAAGTGCACGCGGTTCCCGAAGTCGTGTGGGACCTGCCGGAAGAGGGGTGCAGTGGATTGCCCATGTCCATCACATCGGTTGCCCAGATAGAGGGCGCTGTGCCGCTGATTTCGAGCTGGACTTGGATCCAAGGAGGAGATTCAGTCCAGGCTTTTGGGGACGCGTTTGATGCGGGAATGCCCAATGCAGGCTTGTACACGGTCGCCCTCGAAGTGGAAGGCGCCGGTGGCTGCGTGGCGCAGCTTGAAGGAGACTTGACGCTGCACCCCACTCCGAATGCAGACTTCTCCGCAGCAGATGTCTGCGCAGGAACACCGATGTCCGTGACATGGCCCGAGGAA
This sequence comes from uncultured Flavobacteriales bacterium, assembly GCA_905478795.1. Taxonomy (GTDB): domain Bacteria; phylum Bacteroidota; class Bacteroidia; order Flavobacteriales_D; family Sanyastnellaceae; genus UBA8752. The sequence goes on along the minus strand of CAJQJX010000019.1, from coordinate 12,576 downwards.
GGGTCATGGCCCGACAGCATGGCGCTCTGGACTTGGAATGGCAATGCCACTACTGTGGTGGGTGGGCACTTTGATCCCATGGTGTCTGCCGTTTACGGACCGCAGATGTTGGGGGTCACCCTTTCTACTGAGTTTGCCTCGGGCCATGTGTGCTCCGACACCCACATGGTAACGGCAGAAGTTTGGCCCCAACCCGCCTTGGGGTGGGATGCGCCCAATGGGATGTGCGCAGGCGACGTGGCGCAATTCTCGAGCAGCAGCACTGTGGTGGCGGGGGGCATTCTCTCCACCGAATGGTTGTGGGGTGCGCCGTCGGGTGTCCTTTCTGCCAGCGGCGAAGTGGCGTCCTTTGGGGTTCCTGATTCCGGGCAGTATGACTTGGAAATGGTGGTGAATACGGCGCAGGGTTGCGCGGACACCTTGGCGGCCTCGTTAGAGGTATATCCTTTGCCCAATGTGCAATTTTCGATGGACCCCGTCTGCGAAGGCACACCCATCCTGGTGGAGTGGGATGAAGCCAATGTCGCGGCAGAGACAACCTACACGTGGACGTGGTCAGGTGAGGATTTTGAATTGCAAAACAACACGTTACCCATTGAAGCATCAATGAATGAAGGAGTTCAGGTAGTTCAACTTACTGGATGGCATGAATATAGCAATGGAGTAGTGTGCTCTGATGGCTACGAGGCAGCGGTCGCAGTGTTGACCACTCCTCAGGCTGCCATTGCGGCGGACACGCTGTGGTGTGAAGGGGAAGATGTGACGGTACACGAAGCGGTCACAGGACAGGGGGAGTGGACCTGTCAATGGTCTTCGGATGTAGGGTCAGCCTCAGGTTCAGAGTGGCAGTTGCCCGAAGGGGCACTGGGCCACATTCCGGCTACTTTGACCGTCATCAATGCGGCAGGATGTTCCGATACCCTGGCGTTTAACGTTCGGATTGATCCCGTGCCGCACCTCATGCTGTCGGATTCCTTGGTGATGGATTGCGCCCCCTTTTCTCCGGAGCTTCAAGCCGATATCTCAGGTTACGCGGGTGCCGTGCTCTCCACGGTATGGACGTGGGCTGGCGGGCAGTCGGAGTCTGCGGCATGGTCGGAGGAAGTGGATGTGGGCGCCTGGCCGGTGAGTTGCACGGTGGCCACCGGAGACGCCGACCTTCAGTGTACGGCAACATCCACCGCTTCAGTGGTCGGGCTAGAGGTTCCCGTGGCGCAGTTCAGCATGTACCCTGAGCAGCCCACCACGCGGCAACCCAATGTGGAGTTGACAGCGCAAGGCGTGCCTTCTGGGGCTGCACTGGAATGGTCGGTCAATGGGGTTCCTGCAGGTCAAAGTGCCGTGGTCGATTACACCTTTGCGCCTTATTTCGGAGACGACTACACGGTCTGTTTGGTCGCCATGTCATCCTTTGGCTGTGCCGATGAATGGTGCCGTGAAGTGGAGGTCATTGGGGAGGTTCAGGTCTACGTCCCTTCCGGTTTTACCCCGGACAACGATGGGGTAAACGACCTCTTTTTGCCTGCGGTGACACCTTTGGAACAGGTCGAAGATTACCGCTTGGAAGTCTACAATCGCTGGGGCGACTTGGTTTTTGCGACCCAAAACCCGGAGGAGGGCTGGATGGGGGCGTACCGTTCAGGAAGCCACTTTGCGGGCAACGAAGTGTTCAATTGGGTCATCACCATCGATACCCAGCTGGGGCTCCCTCGCCGCATGGCAGGGCAGGTGACCGTGATCCGTTAAACCGCGCCGTAGGGTCAGACCACGGTGCCATACTTGCCAGCCCTGTATTCCGAATAGGCGGTTCGGATTTCTTCCTCGGTGTTCATCACAAATGGCCCGTAGGACACCACGGGCTCGTCAATGGGCTCACCGTGGCAGAGGATGAGCTTGGCATTGGATAAGGCTTCCAAGGTCAACGTGCCGCCAGAGCGGTCAAATACGGGGGTGACAAAGGGGTGCAGTTCTTGAGACGCACAGCGCACCTTTCCTTCAATGGCATACAGGAGCAGTGTTCGTCCTTGGGGAATCTCGCAGGTAAAGTGGGCGCCAGCCTGAAGGTGCACACGCGAGGTGAACAGCCCAGTCAGCGAGGGGACAGGCCCGTCCACAGCGTCCGTTTCGGTCTGGGCTTCTCCGCTGATGATGTCCCACGTCCAATTCGGGCCCTTTAGCGTCTCCAAGTCCCCGGGCTCCAAAGAATGATAGGAGGGGGGTGTCCCTTTGAGTGCTGCAGGAAGGTTCATCCACAGCTGAAGCAAATGGGTAGGTCCGCCGTCGCGCAAAAAGGAGTCGGGCGATACCTCCGCGTGGACGATGCCGCTTCCAGCGGTCATCCACTGCACACCGCCGGGACCAGAAATGTGAGCCCCGCCTGTAGAGTCCCGGTGGGCCAAAGGGCCTTCCTCTATGAACGTGAGGGTCTCGAACCCTTTGTGGGGGTGCGGTCCAAAAGGCAGGCCCGCATTGCCGGGCGGGTAGGTCTGCGGTCCATGGTGGTTCAGGAATAGAAAGGGATTCAGGTCGGGCAGGGCAACGGTAGGGAAGGCACGTTGGGTCAACAGCCCACCAACGGGTTCGTTTTGGGCAGGTACAATGCGGAGCAGCGAAGGGGTGGCCATGGAGTCCTGTATAACGGGTTTGCAAAATGAAGTAAAAGGGCGCCTTTGGACATGAACAAACATGAAGAAATGAAGTTCCTTTGTGACAGCAATGGTCATCCTCCGTCATACCGCAACCGTTCTTTTCAGCCTGCTGCTGGTCGGTTTCATGGCGATGGAGTTGGCCGAAGCCTTTGGGACGTTCGAAGGATCATCCTCTGTGTTGGCATTAGACTTTGACTCGGAGGAGTCTGAAGAGAGCCAGGAAGAAGAGCGCGAAGGCCCTGAGGAAAAGAAAGACAAGTCCTCCGAAGACGGGGCATTCCTCCAAAGCCATCGGCTTCGTTTGGCTGCTGAAGTGCAAAGACTCCATGCGGTGCTACCACCCAGTGAATGGGACGCGATGGTGGCAGCCAAGATTTGGGAACCTCCGGAAATGGGCTGACTTCAGGGCGGTATGCCCTTCGTCATTGCGGTAGGGCATTCCCGCCGCTCCCTTTCTTCCCCAATTCAACCCCATGTTCAAGCACCTCAAGAAGGACCTTCCAGCGTCCATCGTCGTTTTTCTCGTCGCCCTACCATTGTGCCTCGGCATTGCCTTGGCTTCCGGCGCTCCCCCTTTGGCCGGCCTCATTGCCGGCATCCTGGGTGGCCTCGTGGTCGCCCCCATTTCTGGCAGCGCCGTGGGCGTCTCCGGCCCAGCGGCTGGCCTCGCCGTCATTGTCCTCAATGGCATCAACACCTTGCCCAGCTACGAAGTCTTTTTGCTCGCTGTGGTCATCGGTGGCCTCGTTCAGCTGGTTTTGGGTGCCCTCAAGGCGGGCATCATCGGGCTTTATTTTCCGTCCAGCGTCATCCAAGGCATGCTGTCTGGCATCGGCATCATCATCTTTTTGAAGCAGATTCCCCACGCCCTCGGGTACGATGCTGACACCGAAGGCGACATGTCCTTTCAGCAAGCGGACGGACAAAACACGTTTAGTGAGTTGGCGGTGATGCTCGGCAACATCACCCCTGAGGCACTCCTCATTTCCGTTTTGGGTCTTGCTGCCCTCATTTTATGGGAGCGTCCCTTCATGAAGAAGCTGACGCTCACCACCATTCTGCCCGGATCTTTGGTGGCGGTTCTCCTTGGTGTGGGCATTCACTTGGCTACCCTCGGCAGCGGATTGACGCTGGACCAATTGGTGCAGTTGCCTGTCATTGGAGGAAGCGAATACCCGACTTTCAATAGCATTTTCCGCTTTCCTGATTTCAGTGCCATTGGAAGCAGCGCAGTGTGGACCCTCGGCATCACCATTGCCATTGTGGCCAGCTTGGAAACGTTGCTCTGCGTAGAAGCCACCGACAAACTCGATCCGCACAAGCGGGTTACCCCCACCAACCGGGAGCTTATCGCACAAGGCGTGGGCAACACCTTGAGCGGCCTGATTGGCGGCCTGCCCATCACGCAGGTCATCGTGCGCTCTTCGGCCAACATCCAAACGGGCAATGAGACCAAGATGAGTGCCATCCTCCACGGCCTCTGGCTCGCGGTGTTGTTTCTCCTGGTCCCAGAGGTGCTCAACTTGGTGCCGTTGTCCAGTTTGGCGGCAGTGTTGCTCGTGGTGGGGTACAAGCTCGCCAAGCCGGCCACGTTCATGCAGATTTACAAGCGTGGCGGACGTCAGTTTGTGCCCTTTGTGGTCACGGTATTGGGCATCGTCTTTACCGATTTGCTCACAGGCATCGGCATTGGTCTGGTGGTGAGTGTGGTGAGCATTTTGCTCGACCACTATCAGCGTCCATTTGTGGGATTCCGCTACGAGAAAGGGGAGGGGGACAAGCCCGGTACCTGGCACCTCGAACTGAGCGAGGATGTGACGTTCCTTCACAAGGCCGGGTTGCGTCAGGCGCTCAGCCGTGTCAAGCCAGGGGGCCATGTGGTGCTCGATGCTTCGCGCACTTTGCGGATGGACGTCGACGTACGAGATGTCATTGAGGACTTCAAGTCACGCGCCGTGGAAGACGATATCTCGTTGGAAATCAAGTCTCCCGATGACGCCGAAGTCACTTGGATCCTTTCCGATTTCAATAAGCAGGTCGCCTGATAGGCATTCACCAAACGTTGCCGTATCTTCGCCGCCCGCTCGGGATATGGCCCAGTTGGTAAGGCGCCTGCTTTGGGAGCAGGAGACCGCAGGTTCGAGTCCTGCTATCCCGACACAAAAGACCTCCTTCGGGAGGTCTTTTTGTTTTACCCGTTGCCAGTGAAGACGGACACGCACTCACTGGCATTGCCCGAATTGGCCGAGCAGGAGGAGGATGTCGGCCACGGTGATGCAGCTGTCGAAATCGGCGTCGGCCGGGTAGGCGACCAGGCAGCGGCAGTCGGCCGGGCTCCAAACGGTTCCCGGTCCGCAGGCGAGGGCCATGACGACAGGGTCGGGGCAATCGGAATCGGTGGGGTCGGGCAGGGGCTCGCCTACGGGCTCGATGAGGGCATAGCTCCAATCGTTGGCGTCGAATTGTTCCGCACTGATGAGGTGGGTGATGCGCCCGCCTTCAAGGATGAGGTGGGGCCGTGCCCGCGCGCTGTATGAGGAGGAGCCGTCCGTGAAGCTGGCGGACGACGTGGCGGCCTCTCCCGTCCAGGTCCAATTGACGCCGTCGGTGGTCCACGCGTGGGCGAGTCCATCGTAGAAGTCGGCACCGCCTAGGGCGGTCATGTCGTGCAAGAGCACATGCCAAGCCCCCCGCCCCGCATCGTACCACACAAAAGGGTCCTCTACGCCTTCGCTCGTCAGTCCGTCATGGGGCGGCGAAAAGAGCGGGGTTTCCTGTTCCTGCCACGAATAGGTGGCCGGGTCCAGGTAATTGGTGGCGGTGACCCAGTGCATCTGCGAGCCGGAAGGATAGGTGCGCCAGAGGCCCACCAGGCTGCCATCCTCCGCAACCGCGGCCGAAAAGTTGGCGTCAATGCCGTCGAGCAAAGCCGTTGGGTCGAGCAGGACCACGGGGTTGGACCACGGGCCGTACGGTGACGATGCGGTGCATACGACGGTGGCTTCCTCGCTGTTTTCCGAGAAGCATCCTCCGATGGGTTGCTGCGTTCCCGGGTCGCAGTTGCACGGCGCGCCATAGGAGGAAGGGCCCAATGCGCCTCCTGCGGTTACCCCCGCGGTGAGGAAGGCCACCCAATTGCCTCCTGGTCCCCGTTTCACATCCACAGCGTGCGCCATCACGGGAAAGGCGTCTCCGACGGCAGTGTAGGGGCCTTCAGGCGTGCTGCTCGTCGCGTGGACGACTTTGGAGTTCCGGGCCCAGTATTCGATGTCGCAATGGGCATCGATGACGCTGACCCACATGTGGTAAAGGCCGGTCGCCTCATCCTTGAGCACGGCAGCGCCCCACGCATCGGTCTGCACCGGGGCGAACCCTGTGCCCGGAGAAGCGGGCCGCACATCCAGGGTGGTGCAATTCGCTCCGATCCAGCCGTCGTCGCAGTCACAGGTCCCGCCCGCAGGATCGTAAGTGCCGTTCCAGCCGCACGGGCCGTCTTGGGCGGAGACGAGCAGCGCGTGAAACAGGAAAACGGCAAGTACGATGCGGGACATGGCCTCAAGTTCGCTAAATCCGCAGAAAATGGGCCTCCTCGCTTCTCATAGGGAATGAAAGTTGGGTTTTCCTCATTCCGAAGCTCATGAACGGGTGTTGCCGCCCGGCGGATGCGTTCAGAAGTTGGAGACCTTGCTCCTATGAATTCAATGATGATTTTTGCCGTGATGGCCTTGTTGTTGCCCGTACTCCTGATATACAACCGCCGCAAGAAGAAGTAGGGGAAGGGGCCGCTACTCAGCGCGGGAGTGAGTGCCTACCTTGAGACGTGGCCAAAAGCAAACACATGCAGTGGATTCACCGGGCTTTGGCTCGGGCAGCGGCCTGGACAGGCGCAGAATCCAACATCGAAGAAAGCGTCCATTGGGCGCGGGCGTTTGAAAAGGCATCCGAAAGGTGCGCCATGCCTCGGCGAGACGCCCTCAAGGCAATGGGGGTGCTGGCAGCATTGCCATTGGTGGCCAGTGCCGGCTGCGGCAAAGAACGCAGGCTGGCCAACACCACCGTTGCAGTCGTTGGCGGAGGACTCGCAGGATTGACCGCAGCCCTCAAGTTGCAGGACAAGGGCATGGCGCCGGTGGTGTACGAGGCTTCCGGCCGCTTTGGTGGCCGTGCGCGCACCATTGAAGGCGTGATGCCCGGAAAGACATTTGAGGCGGGCGGAGAGTTCATTGACCAGGAGCACGAATGGATGCTGAGCCTGGCAGATCGCTTCGGGCTGGCGCTCGATGATTTGGAGACATTGGAGACCGATGGTATGCGCTACCTCTTCAATGGAGAGGAGGTGACCATCGCTGGGCTGACAGAGGCCACAGCACCATTTCTGCCTGCCTTGTTGGCCGACACCGCGGCTTTGGAGTCGGATTACGACATCAAATCGGTGGAGCTAGACGCCCTAACGTGCATGGAGTATTGGGATGCAATGGGCATTGGCGGCGTATTGAGGGCGGTGCTCGAAGTGGCCGTTCTCACCGAGTTTGGTCAGGCGCCGTCTAGGCTTTCGGCACTTCACTTTGTGGAAGACTTGCCCCAAGTTCAAGACGGCTCGACGGCCTCAGATGGCGTGGAGCGATACAAGCTTCGGGACGGGACCCAGGCCTTGGTGCAAGCCATGGTTTCCGAATTGGGAGGCACGTCAGGTGGGCAGCTCATCACGGGGGCGCGGCTTGTAAGCCTGCGCGGCCAAGGTCGCGGCTTTGTCTTGGAGTTCGAAGGCATGAACCCTGTCGAGGTGGACATTGTGCTTCTTGGAATGCCGCTTCCCGCCATGCGCCAGGTGCAGTTCGAAGGTTTGGATTTACCCGCCTCGCTGGAGACTTTCATCGCAGAGGCAGGCATGGGAGAGCATGCCAAGGTTGTTGCGGGCTTTCATGGCACGCCATGGCGCGATGCGGGTTACGATGGGGAGGTGCTGACCAATGCAGGCCCACAAACCTGCTGGGACAGCAATGCACTTGAAGGGGGCGATGGGTCCTTGACCTTCTTGTTGGGAGGCGATGCGGCGGCGGCAATAGATGCCAGTGCGGCAGCGTCATTGGCCGATGACTACGCTGGACACATTGAACCGCTGTTTCCAGGGTTGCAAGGTCAGCACAATGGGGCTGCTTGGGCAGTGAATTGGGGCCAGGAGCCTGGTTATGGCGGGAGTTATTCCTGCTTTGACCGGGGGCAATACACCGCCGCCATCGACCACTTTTATTTTGAAGGCGATGAGGAGGAGCGCCAAGTCGGGTTTCAACGCAACCTTGGTTTCATCGGAGAGGCCTTTAGTGGCGACTATTGGGGCTACATGGAAGGCGCCGTCCAGACAGGGTGGTTGGCGGCCAAACACGTGGTGGATGAGCTCGTGTGACCCTCAATAGCTGTAGCCATGTTGGCCACCTTGTTCCACTGCCAAAACTTCAATGCCCGTCAGCCTTTGATGTCCTGCGGACCGTGTGGCCTGCCAATGTCGATGGACCGACAGAGCTGCCAGATATCGTCCCGGGTTGGCATTTATTGAGGTCCGCACCGTCGCCAGCAGGGGAATCCACAGGTTACTCCTTGATTGAGAATATCTTTATTGCCCAATCTCACACCACACCCCCACCCAAAACCCCATGAAACACCTTGTTTTCCTTTTTCTGCCGGCCTTCTTGTTGGCGGCTTGCACGCCGTCCGCTGTTGGCGGTTCCTCCGAGGCGGAGGCGGTGTTCGAGCAGAACTGTGTGACCGCCCGCGCCCTGATCCGCGACTTCGACAACGAGGACATCCCGGCCATCCGGGCTCATTTTGCCGACAGCGCCCGCTGGCGGCCTACCGCCTTTGGCAAGACTGAGCCGGCGTCCCTCGAGGACAAGGTCAACGGTTGGACCAGGGCTTTTGCAAAGTATGATTTTGATCTGCTCACCGAGGACCTGCGCTTGCTGCCGGGTGTCAACGCCCAGACCGGGAATCCGGACGGGTCGGTTCGGGTTTATTTCGATTGGGAGGCGGCCATTCCAGCCACCGATTCCACGGAGCGCAAGGCCGTCACGATCACCTACTATGAGAGCTGGGACTTTGACGCCGACGGCAAGATCTGGCTCACGCAAATCTTCGGCGACGAGACGGCGGCCATGCAGGCGCTCAACGGCATGTGACCGAAACGTCCGGACATGAAAAAGGCGGGCCTGAGCCCGCCTTTTTCGTTTCAGTCCGAGGGCAATCAGAATCGGGTACCGAAGCCGATGGAGACTCCAACCATGGAGTCATTGAGCAACATGCGCACAAAAAAGGGGCAGCCGAAGCTGCCCCTTTTTTCGGGGTGTAAATCGCGAGAAGCGGTCAGTCGCGGCTCTTGACAAAGAAGAGCACAGCGAACAAGCTGCTGATGGCGAGGTTGCCGATGGCCGTGGCGCCGCCGGCCACACCGGTGGCCACGTGGAAGCCGATGATGCCGACCCACATTGCTTCGGCGAGGGCGTAGACCTTGCCGAAGGCGGCGAGGTTGTCTCCGGCGAGGTCGACCGTCTTCCAGGCAATGAGGCCGAAGATGAGGAAGGTGACGCCCATGAATTGACCGAGGGTGTGCATGTCAGCCGTGACGTCGAAGTCGGCCATCGACATGAATTGGTTGGTCATGAAGAGGGCCATGAGGCCATTGATGAAGAGCACCGCGGCGGATGCCTTGAATACGAGAGAAAGGTTCATGATGTTGGGGGATTATTTGTGAACGGGGGGATTCTGTCCGGTGGCAATCATCGCGATCCGCATGCCCATGATGAGGGCTAGAATGCCGTGAAAGAGGGCGGCAATTTGGGGGAACTCTGGCATGGCCAGAATCATCCAGACGGAGGTGGCATTGATGATGAAGAGGGTCGTCGTGATGCGCAGGCCCATGGTCTTGATCGCGGGGTGATTGAAATCCACATCGGCGGGCACCACCGGGTAGGCGATGATGGTCTGGCACAGGAAGATGCCGATGGACATGATTTCGATCAGGCCGCCTTCATACATGACTTCGCCGGCCAAGAGGCCGAGGGTGTTGAAGGTGACGATCATACCGCCGAAGAGGAAGAGTCCGAGGCGGACGAAGAAGGGGTTGCGGCGAAGGACACCGAAGACGGCAAGCGCCGTAAAAATCCCGGCCAAGGCCATGGGGATCAGCATTTCATTTTCCATGATGGTGGGTGCGACACGCGATGTGCCTGAGTTTGATTTTGGCCAAACTACTGGTTTTCTAAGTCCATGGGGATCGGCTGAGTCAGAGTTTTCCTACACTTCGTGTGAACGTCTACCTTGGAGGCATGAGGTTACTTCATGCTCTTTGGTTCCTGCTGCTTATTCCAGCTTCATTCTTCGCGCAGATCGTTCCGACATCGTCGGGTTACAACGAGGGCATCGTCTGGGAGACCGTCTTTACGGACGGGCCTGCCGGCAAGGTCAACCGAGGCGTGTCGGACAGCGAGGGTCACATCGGTCTGGTGTTCATGCCGGAGGGCATGACCCGCGTCCATAGGGTCCATGGGGAGACCGGTGCCCTGATGTGGACACGCAGCATCGAGGGGACTGCGGGCTTCGGAATCGCGGTCTATGAGGCGCAGGACGGGCCCGATTACATCGTGACAGGCGGGTCGGGCAACAGCCAGGAGCGCTGGATGGCGAGGCTCGATGGAGCCGATGGAAGCATCATCTGGTCCCAGATCTACGACACGCCCGGAGGGTGGGGCAGCTACGATGGCCTCCGGATGGCAGTCGAAGGGAGTGACGGATTCCTCTATGGGGCGGGCTTCGTGGGAGGCGATGAGGCGGGCACCATTTTCGTGGTGTACGGCGGTGAGGGGAATGTGGTCAAAGTGGATCCGGACGACGGGGCCCTCATCTGGTCCGAGAACGTCCCCGGCTCGGAATATGTCCTCGCCGTGGCCGTGGCGCAAGGCACCCTTTACGGTGCCACGGCTTCGTGGGAGGAGGACCTGTCCATTGCCGCCATCGGCAGCGATGGCGCCGTGCTGTGGCAGGAGGGATTGGACGGAACAGCCGACATCATCCCCTACGACCTGGCCACCGACGGATCTCACTTGTACTACGGAGGCCACCGGGGCCGGCCCGGGGCCGGAGACCCCTTCGATTTCAGTTGCGTCAAGGCCAGCCTCGACGGTCAGGTCGAGTGGGTCGGCCATTACGCAAATCCCCGTGGCTACAGCCTCTCCCACATCCGCAATGAACTGTATGGTGTCAAGGCGGATGCCACCGGCGTCTACCTTTTCGGCGGCACGGGCGACGAGAGTGGTTACAGCGAGCAAATCGCGCCATTCGAATCCTCTGACGTCTGGAATGGTTGGGTGCTCAAGGTCAATGGGGAAGGGGACATCCTGCACAGCGGGGTGTTCTGCCAGGACGGGGTCAACACCGCCACGGAATACGGCTGCCTGATTGACGACGGGTATGTCATTTTCAACGATACCGATGCCGGTGGTGACACGGAAGTGGGGGTGATGCGCATCGCCGAGCCCCAAACAATCGGGGTGGCCGAATCGCATCCAGCCTCTGGGCTCGTGGACGTGGTCCACCGGCAGGGCGCTTGCATCGTGGTTCCCTTTCAGCCCGTAAGGTGCGCCGTACAAGACGCCTTGGGTCGGACCGTGTGGGCCGGTGATGTGGAAGGACCGACAGAGCTGCCTCCCTTCGGCCCGGGATGGTGCTTCCTAGACGTCCGCTCAGGTCTGAACCGGGAGGTTCACAGGCTGCTCCCCCGTTGAGAATCCCATCCTTGTCCTTTCGGATTGAACACCACACCTCCACCCAAAACCCCATGAAACACCTTGTTTTCCTTTTTCTGCCGGCCTTCTTGTTGGCGGCTTGCACGCCGTCCGCTGTTGGCGGTTCCTCCGAGGCGGAGGCGGTGTTCGAGCAGAACTGTGTGACCGCCCGCGCCCTGATCCGCGACTTCGACAACGAGGACATCCCGGCCATCCGGGCTCATTTTGCCGACAGCGCCCGCTGGCGGCCTACCGCCTTTGGCAAGACTGAGCCGGCGTCCCTCGAGGACAAGGTCAACGGTTGGACCAGGGCTTTTGCAAAGTATGATTTTGATCTGCTCACCGAGGACCTGCGCTTGCTGCCGGGTGTCAACGCCCAGACCGGGAATCCGGACGGGTCGGTTCGGGTTTATTTCGATTGGGAGGCGGCCATTCCAGCCACCGATTCCACGGAGCGCAAGGCCGTCACGATCACCTACTATGAGAGCTGGGACTTTGACGCCGACGGCAAGATCTGGCTCACGCAAATCTTCGGCGACGAGACGGCGGCCATGCAGGCGCTCAACGGCATGTGACCGAAACGTCCGGACATGAAAAAGGCGGGCCTGAGCCCGCCTTTTTCGTTTCAGTCCGAGGGCAATCAGAATCGGGCGCCGAATCCAATGGAAACGCCAACCATAGGGTCGTTCAGAAGCATGCCGACATTGAGTTGCGGCGCTACATAGAGAACGTCTTTGAAGTCGATATAGCGACCGGCGTTGATGCCGAGGTCAAGGTTGTTGATCGGATCGTCTACATCGAGCCCGAGGTAGTAGTCTCCCATGAAGTACTGTCCACCTAGGGAAAGGTCGAGGGCATCAAATGTCCCGCCAAATCCGGCTTTGGCTGTTAGGACGATGTCATCAGCCACCGCGTATCCAACAGTGGGGGCAATGGTCACGCCTGTCGAAAAGAGGTTCAACAGGGTCGTAGCATCGCCCGTACCGAGATACCAAGAGCCTTTAGGCTGGGCTGCATCCTGAGCGGAAGCAGAGACAACGAGTCCCGTTGCGAGGAAGAGGGTCAATAATTTTTTCATGTTGTGAAATAATGTGTCACAATGTCCCAAGTACAGAGGGGTTATAATTTTGGAATACAGAATGTTATTGACAATA
>CAJQJX010000018.1 GCA_905478795.1 uncultured Flavobacteriales bacterium | reverse complement strand
GTTACTATTTCGGACTCATCGCCGTGGACCCAAGCGATCAAGACCGCCTGATCATTGGGGGCGTTCCCTTGCTGGAAAGCACCGATGGCGGTGCCACTTGGGCCTCCATCGCCCAAGACAACGTACATGTAGACCACCACCACATTTGGATCAACCCCAAAAACCCTCTGCACATCATCAACGGCAACGACGGCGGCATCAATGTGACCCTCGACGGCGGCGGGCACTGGACCTCCTGCAACTCCCCCGCCGTGGGCCAATTCTATGCCATCGCCGTAGACAACGCCGAGCCCTATCGGATTTATGGCGGCCTCCAAGACAATGGAACGTGGCGAGGGCCCAGCGGTTATGACGCCAGCCCGCGCTGGCACCAAACTGGCGACTACCCCTACGACCGGCTCAACGGCGGTGACGGAATGCGCATCGAAATCGATACACGTGACAACGAAACGGTATACACCGGCTACCAGTTTGGCTGGTACAGCCGGTCCAACCGAAAAACAGGAGACCGGGCGCGGCTGCATCCCGAGCACACCCTTGGTGAGACCCCGCTGCGCTGGAATTGGCAAACCCCCATTCACCTCTCTCGACACCACCAAGATGTGCTCTACATGGCCTCAAACCGGTTCCACCGGTCGTTGGATCGCGGAGACCATTTTGAGACCCTGTCCGATGACCTCACCCGGGGCACCATCAAAGGAAATGTGCCCTACGGCACCCTCACCAGTGTGCACGAGAGTCCACTTCGGTTCGGCAGGTTGGCTGTCGGATCAGACGACGGACTCATCCACATGAGCCCAGATGGTGGTTATACGTGGGAGAACAGGACTCCTCCTGCCCCACAAGCTGCGCCAAACCGCATGCTGTGGGTCACAGAAGTACTGTGGTCACACCATGCGCCGGACCGGGTTTATGCCGCACTCAACGGTTACCGCCACGACCACTTCGCCCCCTATCTCTATGCTTCTAATGACAATGGAAGGAGTTGGACACGGCTGGGCGACGACGGAACTGTGCGCAGCGGCCTGCCCATGGAACCCATCAACGCCCTCACCGAATCAGAGGACATAGACGGATTGCTGTTTTGTGGAACCGATGGCGGCCTTTACGCCTCCCTAGATGGCGGATTCACTTGGAGCATCGCGCACCCAGACTTGCCCAGGGTTCCCGTCCACGACCTCGCCATTCAGGAACGCGAAAACGAACTCGTCATCGGCACCCACGGCCGCAGCATTTGGGTACTGGACTTGAACCCCCTCATCGAGGGACTTTCATCAGCAGAAACAGGAACACCCGAAAAACTAACGCTGTCCTTGAATGCGCCCGAAGACCTCACGTGGCGGGAAGGATGGGGTGAACGCGGATACGGTTGGGGAGAACCTTGGACCCCCGAGGTAGAAGTGCCGGCTTTCTTGCCGCGTAACGGAGACTACACCATTCAGCTTCTAGACAGCGTCGAAAACGTCTTGGGACAAACCGAGTTCAAAAGCCTGCACAGAGGCTGGCAAAACCTGACTTTCTCACCGAAAAGAACCAACAGCACTGAGTTTTTGGAGCCCGGAACCTACACCTTGGGCCTCATGTCCAAAGACGGCAGCACCGGCCGCCTCGAAGTCAGCTGGTCTATTGTTGAAGAGGACGAATAACCCATCCGTGACGGGGCAATTTCCCGACGAAAAAGGCAGGTATGCCCAAGCTGATCGGATGCTCGGAAAGGCCCTCCGTCAACGCTGTTAGCGGCGTTGCTGGAACAGGTGCTCGGGCAGCTTACAAACGGGAATCGGATCCATCTTGTGACGGTTCATGGTGTGGTGACGGGTGAAAATATCCATCACCGCGCGGTGGCGCGTACCGCCTTCAAAATCCGCCGGACCTCGACCCTCGGCCATTCTTTCCATCGCCCACTCGAGCTCATCGTAGGTGGCGCCCAGTTGATCCTCGTCGGTGCGGTCGTCTCCCCACAAACCATCGGTCGGGGCGGCATTCAAAATCGCTTCGCCAACATTGAGCACCGTGCCCAACGCGTAGACCTCGCTTTTGAGCAAATCGGCAATGGGGCTCAGGTCGACCCCGCCATCTCCGTATTTGGTGTAGAAGCCGACGCCAAAATCCTCCACCTTATTGCCGGTTCCCGCCACCAAAGCTCGGCGTTCGGCCGCCACTGCATACAGGGTCGTCATGCGCAACCGCGCCCTGGCATTGGCCAGGGAAAGCCCTCCAAACGGGCCATCGGCCGAGGCCGCCAAGGCCTCCGACAAACCGTCAAAAGAAGAGGTTAAATCCACAACACAGGAGGAGACGTGAGCGTGCGTGGACTCCAACCAAGCAATGTGGTCGGCCCCACGCTGGTCCTGGTCTACCGCTTGGTGAATGGGCATTCGGAGCAAGGTGGTCGGCTTGCCCGTCAGTGCCGCTAAAGTGGACGTCACGGCAGAGTCGATGCCACCACTGACCCCTACGACCCAACCATCCAACCCTGAAGCTTCAAGGTATTGGCTCATCCATTGGCCGATGTGGCGGGCGGCCCCTTGGGCGTCGATCTGACGGGAGGATTCAAGCTTCATATCAGAACAACAGTCCAACGCTAAAAAGGATGGCATTGTCTACCATTTTTACATCATAGCCCTCTAATCCTGCGGGGTCCAGCGACCCATCTAAAGCCGTCTCAAGGTGCTCTTCCGTCAAATTCGGCCCAAAATTCTTGTTGCTGGCCACATTGAAAAGTCCATTGTTGAAGGTGGCACCAAGCAACAAGGCGGTCTTCCCACTGAGGTTGTACTCAATGCCCAATCCCACAATCATGGCCGCACGCATCAGGGCCACTTCATCCTCAACAGGCACATCTGAATACGACACCACCCCAATGCTCGACTCTACAGACCAAGGCTCTTCTGCTGTTCCGGGCACCATCTGACGATAGAGGTAATCCACCTCATCATGGGCCGTGCTGCGCAGATTGAGGCCAAGGCCCAGCCCAAATTGACCCCAGTAAGTAATGTGTCCAATTTGACGGGTCCGGAATTTGAAGCTGATCGGCACCTCCACCCAATGTTGGGTAAGCGTGCGCGCTCTGCGCACCTGAAACATCGTACTGTCGTTGGCCGCGTCCTCCGGATCGCCCGTCACCCTGTCGAAATAGGCCACTTTGCCCCCATTTCGAAACACGTTCAGGCCTGTTCCGACCGCGTAATTGTCGGCAAACATGATGTCCGCAGTGAATCCAAACCCAAACCGCACCACAGCCCCTTCCGATGAACTGTGGGCATCCCGCACATCCATCCAAGCAACAGAAGGCAACAGGTGGAGCCCCATCCTGAATTTGGGTTCACTGTAACGGACACGGCCACTGTTGGTCGATGAAGGCGCGGGGGACTGGGCCGATGCGGTCAACGCCACGAAGCCCAGCACGACAGCGGCGGAACGGAATATTGTTATGGATACCATGTGTTAGAAATCAAACGTTCCTCAGGGAGCAAATTGCGTACCAAAGACGAAAAATGGACCAACAAGCGCCGCACTTTTGCACCATGCGTGTTCAGAGCGACTCCTTTTCTTTCTCCCTGCACGGAACCGTTGTGCTCGTCGGTGCGGTTTTGGTGCTCTGCGGATGCCAAGCTCCCGATCCATACGCCCCGTTCAATAAGGCGCCCATTGATATGGAGACCAGCCCTTCCACCAGTTGGGAAGGTGTCCGCGATCACACCACACTTCCCACAGCAGGTTCAACCGAAAAGTGGCC
>CAJQJX010000017.1 GCA_905478795.1 uncultured Flavobacteriales bacterium | reverse complement strand
GCTCCTGATGCAAAAGCAACAATGCGCAAAACATCAAAGGACTTCAATGCGCCGATCACCGATGAATAGGCTCCGAGAATGACCAGGATAAAAGAACCACTGATGCCTGGCAAGATCATGGCACAAATGGCAATGGCTCCCGATCCAAAAAGAAAAGCCGGGTGGTTGCCTTGCATCAACGGGGGAAGTCCAGTGAGCCACCAAGCGATGCCTGCACCTGCGAACAACAAGACCAGCACGGGGCCTTTAAATGCGCTCCTGGGAATGTCCCGCAGCATGAAAGGGATGCTGGCAGCGACGAGGCCGAAGAAAAAGGCCCAGAGTAAGACAGGGTGATGTTCGAGCAAATGGTGCAGTGCGCCAGCAAGCAGCAACACAGACAGGCCAATGCCCACAACGAGTGCGGCCAAAAAACCCAGGTTGTACTTCTTCCAGGTGGCAACGGGCCCCTCTTTAAACAGATGGATGAAGGTGCCAAAGCCCAAACCACCCAGCGTGTCGAGCAGTTCTTCATAAATGCCTGCAATGAAGGCCACTGTGCCACCACTCACGCCAGGAACCAAATCGGCTGCTCCCATGGCCATGCCGCGCAACCCAAGTTGGGCCCAAGCTTTCGCATTGCGGCGGCTGTTCATGCTCAAGCTACTTCTACAGTGCCATCCACTTGGTCAGACCAAGCCTGAGCCCCCCCTTTTAGATTGTACAGGTTGTCCATTTGGTAATGGTCTTCTAGGGCGGTAAGTAAGGCTGCCGACCGGCCTCCAGACCTGCATTGGAGTACGACGGGGATGTCTCGTCGCAGTTCGGTATGACGCCCGAGAACATCGCCCATGGGGATGTGCTCCCCACCGAGGTTGCCAGCCTCATACTCATAGGCTTCGCGGACGTCCACGAGTTGGTGAGCCGTGTTGTTATCGCGCCAAGCCTTGAGCTCTTGAACGTCGATTTCTTTCATCACTCTGATTCTATTTCTTGTTGTAGAACGTCTTGCTTGAGCTCCTCAGGCAAGAAGTGAAAGAAGGTATCTCCTCGGAGTCCTACGCGCAAGCATTCGAGTGGTATGATGTCTGCAGGGCCGATGTTTCCAAGGTTCACATTGGCGCCAAACTGCTTGATGAACCATACCTGTTGCTCCTTTTTTGGAGCCTCCCACAAGATGTCCTCGAGGTCCACCTTGGATAGGATTTTGCGGATGAGTTGTGTGTGGGCAGAGCCATTGGGCCGGTAGATGCCCACCGTTCCACTTTCACGTGCTTCCGCGATCACTTTGAAGGATCCCGCATCCAATTCGTTCCGCATCATGCGGATCCACTTGGCAGGCGAAATGAGGATGCCCTCCTCTTTTGAACCCACTTCGGAAAGCACTTTGAAATCCTTCTTGAGGCGATGGATCAACTCGCATTTGTAGTCGTGATCGATCACCATGGAACCATCGCTGATTTCGAGGCAGCCGATGCCGTTCTGGTCGATGAACTTGAGGTAGTCATCCAAGTTGTTGCGGACGAGAAAAGCCTCGAATAAGGTTCCACCACAATACACATGCATTCCAGAGTCTCTGTAGAGCTTGACCTTCTCCTTGAGATTCGGTGTGAACATGCTCGTGCCAAAACCGAGCTTGAGGAAGTCAATCTTATCTCCTGAGATGGAAATCAGGTCTTCTGCCTCACGCAGGCTGAGGCCTTTGTCCATGACCATGGTAAGACCATGTGCCCGAGGTCTTGTGGTACGCTCGGGCAAATGGGGAAGAGGGAAATTCATTGGTTTTTTGGGGCGTTCAAAACACGCAGACTGAATTCTGCATCTTGTGCGATGCCTGGAAACAATTCAACCAGCGTGGTGCAAAGGTCGGGTGTGTTTTCCAACGAAGCATCAAGTAAAGTGTAGGCCTGCTTGGTTTGACCCAGGCTGTACAAGCTGACAAATCTTCGGCACACCAATAAGGGGTCGGGTGCGGCCGATGACGGCGCTCCGTTCAATAAAGAGAGGGCTTCATCGTGCCTGTCATCTTTCTGCAGATTGTCGGCAGCTTCGAGGAAAACCTCCAAGTTGTCAGGTTCTAAGAGAAGCGCATTGGCATAAATCAGGCCCGCCTCGTCGTGCATTCCGATTTTTCTGAGAACGCCGCCGAGGAGAATGTGATACTCTACGTTTTCCGGCTCTAAAGCCAGCGCCTTTTCAAAGTGCTTCTTGCTGGATGTCCAGTCTTTTCGCATCTCAGATGTGACACCCAAGCCCACGTGCGCGTCGGAAAATTCAGCATCCAAATCGAGGGCGAAGTAATAGTATTCCTCAGCTTCGGAGAGCGCGCCGAGACGTTCTTTACACTCCCCCATCAACGTGTAGATGTTGGCTTGAGGGGCATCCATCAATAAGGATTCACGGTAGCATTCCAAGGCTTCCGTATAGTCCTCCATCATGGTCAGCGAAGCGGCTTTTTGCAGCAATGCAGGGCTGAATCCTTCGTCAATGACCAGGGCGTACTCGTAAGCCTCGATCGCCCGAGGATACTTTCCTGTGCGCTGAAAGACATTGCCAAGATTGTACCAGCCAGGACAACTGTAAGGGTGACGGTCTACAAATGACTGAAAGACACCGATGGCATCCTCGCTCATGCCAATGGATTCAAAGCAGAAGCCCAGTTCATGCAGGGCCGTTTCATTCTCCGGATTGTCCAGAAGCGCTTCATTCAGCACCTCGATGGCATGGGTCCAATGGCCAATGTTTTCGTATTCCAGCGCGATGTCGATGTAGAGGTCACTCCGGAAGGCAGCATCTCCAAGGTCTAAGGCTTGCCTGTAATGGTGAATGGCTTCCTGATGCTGAGACATCTGTGAATACAGCGTCGCCAGCGTGAGGTGGATTTCGTCGTTGGTGGGCTCGAAAGCCAACAATTGGCGCAATTGGGGAATGGCCCGCTTAAAGTTGCCCGACCCCGCCATTATCTGGGCCTCTCTGAGTTTGAGGTTGAGGCTCTCTGGGTAGAGTCCCTTCGCAAACTTCAGAACCTCCTGTGCACTGCGGCTTCTGCCATGGTGCAGGTAGTGCTCAATCAGGGATTCAAGCTCCACGAGGTCGAAAAAAACAGAAGCACCAGAAGCAGTCATGGCTTCATATCGTTCTACGATTCCAGCCAATTCTTGTGAGTCGTGTTCGTTGAGTTCCTCGTCGTGCATCAATCTCCCCTAAAACTAGGTTCCTGTTTTTGTGTAGGCATCCAATTTGATCCGGGTGTTTTGAACATCTTGGATCGGTTTCCTCCACGCAGTGCCCAAAGATGTGGCATTGCTCCGGCTATTCTGTAGGATGCGTTCCTTATTTCGTATTCGTTGGCGACGCGCGGAGTTACTTTTGTCCTATGACATTTATCCGCAGCATTTCGGGATTTCGAGGCACCATTGGCGGTCCTGAGGAAGACAACCTGACACCGCCCGATATCGTCAGGGCA
The DNA here is from genome assembly GCA_905478795.1 of uncultured Flavobacteriales bacterium. GTDB lineage: Bacteria > Bacteroidota > Bacteroidia > Flavobacteriales_D > Sanyastnellaceae > UBA8752. The sequence goes on along the minus strand of CAJQJX010000017.1, from coordinate 57,084 downwards.
ACCCAGGGTTACGGGAGTTGGATTCTCAGCAACCTGAATGCGGGAACGGAGCGCCCAAAAGTGGTCGTCGGCCGAGACGCCCGTCCTTCCGGAGACATGGTGCAGCGGTTGGTGACAGGAACGCTGATGGGAATGGGCATCGATGTGATCGATTTGGGCTTGTCTACCACCCCGACCGTAGAGATGGCGGTCATCGGTGAAGGCGCCGATGGCGGCATCATCTTGACCGCCTCACACAACCCTGTCCAATGGAATGCCTTGAAGCTCTTGGATGCACAAGGGGCTTTTATTTCTGCCGAAGCAGGGGCGGAGGTCATTAGAAGGTCTGCGCTGCCCCATTCATTCGCAGCCGTGGAAGACTTGGGTTCAGTCTCGTCGCATGATGGATGGATCGATGCCCACATCCAGGCCATCTTGGATTTGGATCTCGTAGACCGGGATGCCGTGTCCAAAGCCGGCTTTAAGGTGGCAGTGGATGCGGTCAACAGCACGGGCGGCATCGCCGTTCCAAAGCTGCTCCATGCACTTGGGGTGACAGATGTGGTGGAATTGTACTGTGAGCCTCACGGTCGTTTTCCGCACAATCCAGAACCCCGTCCGGAGCATTTGACGGCATTGTCTGCAGCGGTGGCGGAGAACGATTGTCATCTGGGCATTACGGTAGACCCTGACGTGGACAGATTGGCTTTTGTCTGCGAGGACGGCAGCATGTTTGGAGAGGAATACACCCTCGTGGCCGTAGCCGATTACATCCTTTCGCATACCCCAGGTTCGGTGGTGAGCAATTTGAGTTCAACCCGAGCGCTGCGGGATGTGGCGGCATCACATGGTCAGACCTACACAGCCAGTGCCGTGGGCGAGGTCAATGTGGTGAATGCCATGACAGAAACGGCGGCTATTATCGGTGGAGAGGGCAATGGAGGGGTCATTTACCCCACCCTTCACGCCGGGCGCGACGCCTTGGTGGGCATCGCGTTGTTCCTTTCCCATCTCGCCCACCGCGGGGGGGCGGTTTCGGACATGAGATCTGGATATCCGCACTACGAGATGGTGAAAGCCAAAATCGATTTAGATCCAGCGTGGGATGTGGACGCTTTGCTGAACACTTTTGCCAAGGAAGTCGACAGTTTGTCGCCTTCCACCATCGACGGAGTGAAGTTGGATTTGCCAGAAGGCTGGGTTCATTTGCGCAAATCCAATACGGAGCCCATCGTTCGGGTTTATGCGGAAGCGGGCTCCCAGGAGGCTGCCATGGCCTTGGTCAATACTTACCGCGATAAGCTGTTGTCCTGTGCCTAATCTGCTGCCGGTGCCGGGCAACCGGGCTTCGTGAACTATTTTTAGTTTTCAGAACCGATCCAAGAAGACCACGCAATGAACGTGTACCTTGATAACGCTGCCACAACACCCATGTTACCTGAGGTGATTGAGGCCATGCTCCCCTACATGCGGGATCATTTCGGAAATCCATCGTCGACACATCAGTTTGGTCGGCGGACCAAGACGGCCATTGAGCAGTCACGCCGACAGATTGCGGAATACCTTGGTGTCGAACCCAGAACCATTTGTTTCACCAGTGGCGGAACAGAAGCAGACAATATGGCGCTGCATGCGGGTGTCGATCAATTGGGGTGCCAGCGCATTTTGACTTGCGCCACCGAGCACAGTGCAGTGCTAAAAACAGCGGAGCATTTGGGGCATAGGGAAGGCGTGACCTGCGGCATGCTGCAGCTAGACAGCACTGGAAGGGTAGACCTGCAACACCTCGCCGCCACCCTTTCGGACGGGGTTCCAACCTTGGTGTCCGTTATGCACGGAAACAATGAGGTCGGCATTTTACAAGACATCATGGCCATAGGCCAGTGTTGTTGGGATCACGGTGCGCTGTTTCATTCAGATACGGTGCAGACCATGGGACATTACCCCATGGATTTGGGCAACATGCCCATCGACTTTGCGGCTTGCAGTGCACACAAACTTCACGGCCCCAAGGGGGCAGGCTTCCTCTATGTGAAAGACGGTCACCGCATTGGGGCGCACATCATCGGCGGCAGCCAAGAGCGTGCCATGCGGGGCGGAACCGAAAACCTCATTGGTATCATCGGTTTGGCCAAGGCCATTGAGCTGTCCATCACCAGCATGGAGTCACATGCCGCCCATATTCAAAGTCTGAAAACTGCCTTGGCGGAAGGTTTGAAGGAAAGTGTTCCTGGCGTTCGCTTCAACGCGAATTCTGATCGGAGTGACAGTCTGTATACAGTGTTGAGCGCAAACTTCCCCGCCCACGAGAAAAACGGGATGATGTTGTTTCTCTTGGATTTGGAAGGGGTGGCATGCTCAGGGGGGAGTGCTTGCTCCAGCGGAAGTCCCCAACCTTCTCATGTGCTGTCTTCCCTTGGACTGCACGAAGAAGGCAGGACATCGATTCGGTTTTCGTTCAGCCGCCTGACCACAGCAGACTGCATCGGGCATGCGCTAAAAGCGGTGAGCCGTATCCGTTCAGCAGCCGTTTTAGTCTGACCTTTTCCGAATCGTCCCCATACAGAAGGGGCGGAAACGCTTCGGACAACTTGCCCCAAACGTCCGCCCCTTCAGGGGAGGGTAAAAGCAGCCATTATTCGCCCGTTAGAATGTCCATTTCGTTGGGGATCACCTTCGTCGTGGCCATGGCCACGCAGCCGATTGGGGTATAGGCACTGCTCGTCTTTTCGGATTGAACGTGCACGATGATGTCGCTGTGAGCCTCTACAGAAATGGGCAGCCGTGCGATGCTTCCGCGCGACGATCCTGAGGCCAGAGATTGGCCATTGGTGGTCACAACATTGTAGGTGACTTCACCCAGATTGGGGTGGGTGCTGATGATGAGGTCCACTTCACCGGTTGTGGTGACTTCGATCAAAGCAGCAGCACTTTCTCCGCGGCCCAGCGTGCCCGATGTGATTTGGTCGATGCTCTGTTTTCCTTGGATGGTGCTGATGACCCGTTTCTTAGAAAACTTCTTGCACTGGGCGGATACAGAGGTAGAGGCGAGCAGCGCGATAGAAGCGAGGAGGAGGGAGGAGTATTTGAAATTCATGGCGATGGGGGGTTGTTATTGTTTCATGGTCCAAACTTGAGGGGGCTTTCATGATTGAAAATGGAGCCCGGTCAAGCCTGCCGATGACTTTTGTCATGGCCCACCGCCAGAAAAAAAACGCCGCCCTTGTGAAGGGGCGGCGCCAGTAGTTCAGCACATTGTTGAAGTTGAGTGCCTCAAGAAGCTGCTCCTCCGTTCAGTTTTATTCGGCGACAGCAATGCGGATCACCCCACTTTCAGCGCCTCGTAGAACGAACAAGCCCGCATTCACCGCCAATGACATCTGGCCTTCTGGAGCATATCCTTGCTTCAGGATGCGGCCATTCAGTCCAAACAACGTCCAGGCTTCTCCGGCTTTGAGGCCGTCAATGGATACACCACCTGCAGCGGGTTGCCAGCTCAAGTCTCTCCGCCCAATGCCCTCCAAACCCGATGTTTCGCAGAGGTCAGCTTGGTTGTTGATCCAAACGGTACCGCCCAGAATGGCAAGCAACGCGCAACCACCATGGTTGAGTGGTCCCCCATCAATTACAGTCACAGCGGAAGCACCGTTGTCGTTCATCCACGCTTCGGCGACCAGCGCGTTTTCATAAAACACCTGCTCATCGAGCGTGCAGTAGTACATCTGGACCGGGCTTTCTGGTATCCATTCATAGAGGTCGTTGTCCTGAGCAGCCAAAAAGAAAGGATGGCCTTCGGCCATGAGTCCTTCAAGTGCGCCGGGCTGTACAATGTCTGCGGTCGGGCCCGCGAGGTAGTCGTTGATCATTTCGACAGGGGTCTCCCCGTCAAACATGGCGGGCAATCCGCTGGCAAAGGGTTCCTGAAAAATTTCGGAAAGGTCCACGAAGAGGTTGCCATAGGTCTGCTGCCAAGCAAGCAATGTGTAGGCCAAGTAGGCCGGGTTGGAATATTCCTCTTGCGCCATTCCCATGGGCAATTGGGTTCCCGACATATCGTAGGGGCCGCTCATAGGGGCCGCGGCCGCCAAAGGAAATCCAGCATCTGGATCTTCTTGCATGCGCTTGGCCATGGCCATGGAGGCATGACCGCCTTGGGAGTAGCCGCTCACGAAGTGTTGGCCATTCAAGCTGAAGCCAAGCCCGTCCTGAAGCGCCACAACCGCTGAGAGCAATGACATGCCGGATTCTGCTTCGGATTCGGCATGCACATAGGGGTGCAGTACGTCTTCGCTTCCGCCCAGGCCCAAGTAGTCTGGCATCAAAGTCACGGTTCCACCGGCGGCCATGAGGTAGCCCAGCTCCCCTTCGAATCCCGCGTAAGACGGCCCGGCCTCCCTCAGGAAAATCGTGCCGTGCATATAGGTGTGGGTGGGTAAAGCGCAAGTCACCGTATTGCCTTCGCTGTCCACTGGAACAAACATCGCAGCGGTCACGTCAAAAGTCTGTCCGAGGTAAGGCATGGGGTAAGTGACGCGGTACTTGGCTACGCTAAAGTCAAGTGGCAGAACGCCATTCGGTATGCCCAGGGTATTGGCCAGACCTTGGATCTGGGTGTCTTGGCGTACGTCGAGCAACTCTGTGGTTTGCCCCATGGAGGACTGGCACAAAGCAAGGGTGGCCAGGATGACCGCCCAGCGGTTCAAGTGAGTCAACATAGGCTCAAAGTACGGCGTCGATTGCCACTTGACGCACTTCGAGGCATGGCGGCTGCGACCACAACAAAAATTCTGGCGTTGCGCGGTCGCGGTTTAGCCCTTCGGTGGAAAGTACACGAGGGTGCTGAGGCGGTCGGGGTCGAGGACCTCGTTGGCTACCTCCAGCACGTCGTCGGCGGTGACCGACTCGATGGCGTGGAAGGCCTCCTCCAACGGCCGGACCCGGTCGTATAGCATCATGCTCTTGCCCATGGTCGACATCCAGCCGGCCCCGCTGTCCGCACCCAGCCCAATTTGCCCAATGAGCTGCTGCTTGGCCTGCTTCAGGGTCACCACGCCAAGCCGTTTCTCGCGGGCGTCGCGGAGCTCTTTCATCACGAGCCTTTCGGCGCGGGCAAAAGTCTTGACATCGGTGCCAAAGTAGACGGTGAATTCACCGGTATCCGCATAAGGAAAAAAGCTACTCTCAATGTTGTAGCAGATGCCGTACCGTTCGCGGATGTTGAGGCTCAATCGTGCATTCATGCCCGGCCCACCAAGGTGGTTGGACAGCAGCATCAGCGCTGTCCGCTTCGGGTCGCCCATGCCGTATCCAGGTGCCCCAATCACAGCGTGTACCTGATGGACGGCGTTCTCTCCTTCGATGCGCTGGGGCGTGTAGCCTTCCGGGGCAATGCGCGCGTGTTGCGACGAAGCGGTCTGACGATCAGACAGGTACTTCTCCGTCAAGCGCTTGACCTTCTTCGGGGGCATGGGCCCGACGGAGCTAAAGACCAGTCGGTCGTTGCGGTATTGGCGCTCGATAAACCGCAAAACATCTTCGCGGCCAAACCCTCCCACCGACTTCTCGTCGCCGAGTATGTTGGCGCCCAGCGCATGGTCAGGGTACAGGATGGATTGGAATTCATCGAATATGGCGTCGCCAGGGTTGTCCCGCCAAGCATGGATCTCATCGATGATGACGTCGCGTTCCTTGGCGATTTCCTTTTCAGGAAAGGTGGAATGAAAGGCGATGTCGGCGATCAGCTCCACTGACCGCTCCAAGTGCTCCGACAGAAACGATGCCGTAATCCAAGTCTCCTCCTTGGAGGTGTAAGCGTTGAGCTCGGCCCCGACACTGTCGAGTCGGTTCAGGATGTGGAAGGTGCGCCTCTTGGTCGTCCCTTTGAATAGCGAGTGCTCTATAAAGTGGGCCAGACCATTTTCTCCCGCGAGCTCATCGCGTGAGCCGGCTTCAATCAGCAAGCCGCAGTGTCCAACGTTGCGTCCGTCCTCAAGGTGCACACACCGCAGCCCGTTGGGCAATGTCCAGGTGTGAAAGGTCGAAGGGTCGGGAGACATGGCCGCCAAAGGTACGCCTCGGTTGGACCCTTACCCTATCCTCATGTGCGCCCGCATGTACACATCTTGCATTGGCTGCAAGGGACCCGTTGAACCGGGTTGCCCTTTGGGAGGTCTTTGGACCCGGGTGCCAACTTTTGGGCGGGCTCGAAGTTCAGGAAAACCCCGGTTTTGGAGCTGGCGGGGAGGTGATTGCGGCTGTTCATGGTGAAAGGGTGTTGATGGGTGGTAGGTGCCTTTGTTGTTGGGCGCATTGCATGAAGCAGAGGTAGGACCACCAAGGGACAGGAGGAGTGACCGCCGTCATCTGGAGCGGTGACTTTTTCTAAAAAAGAAAAGGGGGCCGAAGCCCCCTTTTTTCAATTCTATGTATTCGGATCACTCATCGCAGGTAAGGCTGAAGCTACCGAGCAGCAAAAGCAAGTCTTGCGTGTCCGTGATGCCATCAGCATCGATGTCAGATGGGCAGGGGTTTATCGCCGGCAGAATGCAGCTGCCATCATCGTCATCGGCGTTCGGGTCATAATTCTCGGCACCCTCGTAGGTGCAGCCGGGGACTGCGGGAGCCACCAAAGTCCCTTCGCTGATGCAGAGGTTGTCGATCCAGAATTCCTGTCCACCAATCTCGAGCTTGTCTACGTTTCCGTGCAGCACAAGGCGGCCATTGAACCCCGTAACCTGCGGGCCGGTAGAAGTTGTGGTGATGATAGGATTGCCCTGTATTTGTACTTGAACACCGCCCATATTCATGGGAGCCGAAGTCAATTGGCCGTAGCCGTTTATTGAGCTAAATGGCACCCCGTTCACCTCGAGGAACTCAAACCCGCCAAGGTCCAAGATGTCCAGGCACACGGAGTCCGTCGGGATGGAATCCAAGTCAAAGGTGACCGTCGCATTGTTTGTGTGCATCACATGCCCGACACCAAAAGCAGGCCAAGGCGATGCAGTGATGATGTTCATGTGATAGGTCGGACCGTAAATCATGTTGTTTAACCGGTCGATGAACATATCGATGCCGTTTTCATTGAACATGAAATCACCCGGCAACAATGGGAACACAGGCCCAGCCGTGGGGTCACCCCATGAGGAACCCAGCATTTGGCTTTCAAAGTCGACCAGTTCATCGCAGTTGCTTGGACATGCGGATGCGGAATTGATGATGACCTCTGTGGTGTCACCTCCATTGTCGTTGTTCTGGCATGTGCCATCGTCATCGGTGGCGTTCGGATCGTAGTTGTCTGCAGCGGGGTCGGTGCAACCACTGTTTTCGTCCGAGTCGCAAATGCCGTCTCCATCGGTATCCACACATGCCGATTCGTCGGTGATCACGCACACGTTGTCGATGTAGAACTCTTGTCCTGCCACGCCCAGTTCCTGAACATTTCCTGTAATGATGACTTCGCCGTAGATGAACCCAGGGGAGCTGTTGTAATTGACCACGACGTTGATTCCACCGAGGACACCAGCCATGTTGTCGATGTCGTCCACCAAGAGATTGCCATTGATTCTCAGGTTCTCTTGACCGCCGTAATCAAGGAACTCAAACCTGACTTGTTCCACCGTTCCCAACGCTGATAGATCGTAAACAGCCATGATGTTGTTCAACCACAGAACTTGACCGTCGCCCGCTTCGGGTTGCGCCGGTTGAACGGTCGCGGTGCCAAAGTTGGTGCCAGAAGTGGCGTAAGTGATGACATCCATTGACAGGTCAATGTTGTCCTCTGTGGCGATGACCGCATTGGGTCCAGGTGTGGAAACGTCTCCCAATGCCATGAATTCATGTGTGAATTCGACATCGCAACTGTCGGCTTGATTGTCTCCACCACAATTGACCAGAACCGTTGCACAAAACGTATCCGTGCAGGTGGGGTCATTGGGGTCGGTGACCGTGACACAAACGAGCTGCCCCGGTTCCACAATGGGAATGGTGAAGGTGTTGCCTCCCATAATGGGAGCGCCATCCACGGTCCACTGTTGCATGCCGGGTGTGCCTGTGTATTGAATTTGGGCTGTGCAGTTTCCGATGTCGTTGGCAAAGAAGCCAGCCACAGCTATGCACGGTACATCAATGGGGCAGTCTGGAATGTCGATGTCGGGAAGATCCACCACCAAAACAGGCAGCAATTCCAGAACAAACACAGCCAAACTGATGGAAAGAGGGGAGGTGCTCGATCCGGTCAAAAGGAATTGCCCGGGGCCAATCGCCTGTGCTTCACCGCTGAGGTTTCCATCCTCATCCATCAAGCCAATGCTCAATGAGTCCACTTGGCCTTCCCAGATGCCTAAGTCTACAGTCAGTATAGACTGACATCCGTCGCCACTCAAGGAAATGAGGTTGTATGCAATGCCATCAAGGAATTCGTCCTCCTCAACATTGGTCAGATCCGGCGCGGTGCCCCCATCGTTGCCACTGATGCACAGGTTGTCGAGCCAGAGCTCCTGTCCGCCGATGGAGAGCTTGTCCACGTCTCCGATCAGGGTGATGGTGCCCTCGAAAGCAAAGCCCACGTTGGCACCGCTGACCTGCACCTGCACTCCGCCAATGACGGCGCCGTTGAAGACGGCCAGGCCGCCGTAACCGTTCGGACTTATAGCCGGTGCGGCTCCATTGACCCACAGGTTCTCGAATCCGCCTTCATCGCGGAATTCAATGCAGACTGTATCGGTCTCGTCGATGACGGACTGTATGTCGAACTGGGCGGTAATGTTGTTGGTCCACAGTGACATGCCCGTACCCCATCCGCCATAGTGGGCATCCACGGCCATGTAGTTGTAGTAAGTTGAGCCAAAGTCGTGAAGCGGCTCGAGGTAGATGGGTACACCGTCACTCGTGGTCGCTTGAGTGCCTGGGGCCACGTTGATTGTCGCACCCTCAGTTGGATCGCCGTAGCGGTCTCCAGCCGTGAGCAGGTCAAACCCGGTAAAGATGTCGCACGTGGCCGTGCATCCTCCCGTATTGGGCGTCTGGATGACCGTGCCGTCGTGCTTCACGCAGATGTGGTCTACAAAGAACTGTTGTCCGCCGATCTCAAGCTTTTGAACGTTTCCGGTCAGCACCACCGTGCCGGTCTGGTAGCCGGGGTAGGCCGAGGTGGTAACTGACATGGTCACGCCAGGTGCAACGGCTGCAGGCATGGTTTCGAGTTCACCAGTGAGCAAAGAGTATCCGTTGACCTGAAGGTTTTCGATTCCTGCCCCGTCGAAGAACACAAAGCTGACTTCGTTCACGTTTGGAAAAGCCGACATGTCGTAAACAGCGAGGATGTTGCTCGTCGTGAGCACCTGGCCCGATCCTACCGTCGGAAGGGCTGAAGTCACTGATGCTGATCCATAGGTCGCACCAAAGCCGTCAAAGAACATCTCGAACCCCAGTTGGATGTTGTCCTCACTTGCGATGTAGGTGCCCGGTGAGCTCGGAGGGAGCATGCCTGGAGCCATGAGGTCATGGGTGAAGACCGCATCGCATGTGGTGTCCACATAGGAGACAGGGGGGACGATGATAATGCCAGGTATGTTGATGTCGATCGAGATGTCTCCTGGGGTAATGGTACCCGGGGTGAAATCCAACAGTACAACGCCATCAAGACTGACCTGTAGTCCTGAATTGTCATAGCTACTGTAACAGTCAGCAGACCAAGTGAATGAATAGCTTCCAGGGGGCAATGCCAGCACATCGCTGCTGGAGGTTGTTCCGGTGGGCATAGCACCAGTTGCCACCACATTGCCATCGGTATCTGTCACACTCCATGGACCAGAACCGTCACCAAAGGCGTCGAAGTAGTCGATGGCCAACTCTTCTGTTGAGGCCCCTGTTGTGGTGGATTGCAGAACCGCATCTGTGAGGAGGCTTGTACCTACGAAAGTGAACGGCGTCCACTCGCTCATGGGGAACTCTTCCTCGCTTTCGTCGTTGGGCGTCCATTCACTCATGGGGAATTCTTCCTCCTCCTCAAAGAGCGGAGCGGTATTGAAAACCTCGAGGGTCACCGCGGTGAGGTAATGGTAATGCTCTGGACAGACCTGGCCGGTTTCCGTGATCGGGATAGAGGTGTTTCCGTTCAGGGTCAAGACGGCGGCGCCGAGGATCCCGTTGTCGTAATATGATCCCGCTGGAGCGTCGAGGAAGCAATATCCTGTGCAATACTGGTTGACGCAGTCATCCGCGGAGGTGGTGAGGATGTTGTCCCCACCCGCAGAGGCGCTTCCTGCTATGGAATTTGTGAAGTCCCATGTGTTGTATCCGATGCCCGGAAGGCTGGGATCGATTGGGATGAGGTCAGCGAAGTTGACGTCCAGTCCATCGGGGTCGTTGGATGAGCCGGAGGGGATGTAGGTGTCGCCGGGTATATAAGTATCGCCGGGGATGTAGGTGTCGCCGGGGATGTAGGTGTCGCCGGGGATGAAGGCTGAGACCAATTGTATTTGGGGAAGTCCCCCGACCATGATGGCGTTGGGACCCGCTGCGAGCGCAGCGGCCTGCCAATACAAGGGGCCTGTCGTGTCGTCTTCGCAGTAATTGATGGCGTGGGTTAATGGCGCGTCAAGCACATAACCACACGCAGCGGCTGAGTAGCTTCCATGGGAAGTTCCACTGGTTTGGAAGGAGGCCTGATTCGCGAAGTCCTCACCATCGAGGAAGGCGGAAATAAATGCGGCGGCATCATCTCCACCAGGGAAAGCCGAATTGAAGATCATCACTTGCGTCTTGGATTCGATGGATCCGGGCAAATCATCCGCTTCGATAGAGCACGTAGCCTGGTGGATGGACAAGTCAGGGATCAGCGCTTCTGCCAATTCGAAGGGAATGGGTTCAATGGCGATACATGATTCGCTGTCGCAGGTTTCGTAGCAAGGGTCTCCGCCAAGTGCCAAGTCGCCCTCCTCATAAATTTTGAGGCAGGCTTTTCGGAAAAATGTGAATCCCGAGAAGCACTTGATGATGGACGTCGGTATGTTCAGATTAAGTGGCATGGTTGTGCCATCGCTGAAGCAGACTTCAGCATCGTAATCGGCTTCTTCGAGATCGAAAAGGGCCATGTCGAAAGTGATGGCCGCTCGTGTGCCGGTCATACCCCCCCAACAGCCTTCGCCACAGTATAGCCACATATCCATACCGATTGGAGACTCCAGCAAGAAGTCAAATGGGATACAGACGGTGTTTGTGGCTCCATCTGGACAGACAACGGTTGCGCACAATTCTCCTGAATAGCTGCCATCCGCGTATACCTCCGATGTGTTTTCGATGGCCTCATTAAATGCGAAGGACCACTGGTCGTCCGCTGCGGGGACCGACGTGCCATTCAGCGTCCAGGATATGGAGGCTCCAGCCACAGGAGTCACGGTCCCGAAGAGGGTATACTCAATGCTACAAATGTCCGTTGTCAGCTGCGTCAGGGCGACATTCAGGTTGTTGTCTGGGGTGCAATCACCGTCGTCCGGACAGTCGGGCGTGATGTTGATCACTTGAGCATATTCAACACCTTGACATATGAGAACAACCCGCACCTGAGTAAGCACTCCGCTGGGATAGGTGTCACTGTAGCTGGGGTTCCCTGATCCATCCGATCCGTCGGCGATTCCGGATTGCTCCAAGACACCATCCAAACCTCGGTCAAAGTAGAGTTCGAGTTGAGACATGGGAGTCGATCCCAGATTGGAGGCGGTCAAGATGTAATGGTTGCAGGTATCTGTGGTGATGCTCACGTTCAAGGACACATCGCAATTGAAGTATTCATCGCAAGGCGTGGGTACAGTATTGATTTCATTGATGGATACATCATGGGGAAACGCAATCAGGCTGATGTCCTCATGAAAGGGGGTGAAAGGGTCAATGGCTGGAAATTCTAAAGTCATGGGATGTGTGAAATCCTCGCAACCTGTGAGGCTTGAAAAAGCATCCGCACCAGCGCTGTTTACGTGGATGATGGACGGGTCAAATACCACAGGGTTGAAGTGGGTACGGCGGTGTCCAATCAAGCCATAGCCCAGCGCGGTTTCTCTGAGGTCCATCATTTCGGGGTGGAAGATGATGGGCTGTTGTCCCATTTGGCTGTTTGCAGCATGTATGCCTATGTCATCCCCATAGTTTGTGCTGGGGCTGCCTGCATAGATGGTGTGTCCGACCAGATAGCTGGCTGTATTGGTTCCGTCGACATCCACCGTCAAAAGGAAAGGCACTCGGTCTTTGGGATTGGTGGAAGGGTCGCTATCGAGGTATTCTGGGTCGTTCACGTAGCCCGCAATGGTGACTTCCGTGGGGCTGTTCCCATTTAAGGTGCGGTACATAGAGTAGCCCTTTAAACTGGTCTCGGACGTGAGGAACGTATAAGCCCCATCCAAATGCAACCCCCGTGCCTCGATGATGCTGCCATCCATGCTGTATTTCAGTGTGGAAAGGCCGCGGTTTCGCACCCAATTCACAGTTTGGACAATGTTGTTTTGGTTGGGGTTGTTGTCACCAGCTGTGCTAATAAAGGCGGCACATGATCCCACCGCATGGCGCTGGTTCATTGGGACGAAGGGTTGATTGTCATTGCCTTCTCCGGGGTACCAGTAGGGCACCACTTTGGACCAGACCTCTGTTCCGTCATAGCTGACGAGCGAGGCCAATGGAGCTTGGTGGAAGCCTGATGCTTGGGCGTTTTCAAAGGCGGCGTTAGCAGATCCAGACATGAAGTATCCCTGCCCTGGGATTTCAACCACATGTCCACCCATATCGTAGTCGGGCCCATCAAACGGTCCATTTGTATTCAGGGCATGAATCCAGTTTGGAGTGAGGATAGATTGAGTGCCATCCGGCACTTCCAATTCCATCATGACAGAGACCCGTTGCTCATCGAGTTGAACACCGGTAGAACCGCCCAGCCATCCTGTGAGAATGAGGTTTCCCGCACCCATGATGCCATGTGTGATCACAAGACCTTTGGCCGATGCAGCTGTATTTTCCTCGATTTCGGCCATTCCGACCGTGGCGCCTGAAATGATGTCAAAGGCCATGACGATGGAATGAACAGGGGTTCCAATGGTGTCAAGGCCACTGACACCAATCAGTACACCAAGATCATCGCCCACAGCCAGAACATGAGAAGCACGCCATCCGCCTCCGCGGATATAGTCCCATTCCCAGTCCAAGGTGCCGTCGGGATGAACACGGGTAATACGGACTTGGTTTTCGGGACTTTCATCGTCGATTGTCGACGCCACCAGCATGTCTTCAGACCCATCAGATATTTCGCAGGTGGATGAATACAATGCATTGGAGGGCTCGATTAAAACGTCGTGCAATTGACTCCAACTGATGACAGAAGTCAAGCATAAGGCGAGAGTTAGAACGTGTTTACAAACACTTCTCAAGTCGTGATGATACATGAGTGCAAGGCTTTGGTTACTACTCAAAGTACACGTTATGAGCGAATTAGAAATATTATTTCTACCGATGGGTGATAAATGTAGCTGCATGACAGAGGGCAATGAAGGGTGAAGAGCAAGCACCGGGTTGTACTGCTCCACTCAGTTTATAAGAACCACAATGGTGGTAGGCTGAGAATCCTCAACTTTTCAGATGAGAAGACTCATATCCGTCTGTTCCTCAGATAATAACAGTCAGGGTGAGGCAAACCAGAAGGCCTGCGGCCAAGAATCGGACCGTAAACGGCAGGATGTCTTTGGCGGCCAATCCAGTGATGCCGAGCAAGGGGAGTGCCCAAAACGGCTGCAGCATATTGGTGAGCTCGTCACCATACGCCATGGCCAGGATGGTGCGGTCGAGGGGAACGCCGAGATCGAGCGCGGCGCGGATCAAGAGCGGCCCTTGGACCGCCCATTGTCCGCCGCCACTCGGAACGAAAACATTGACGATGCCGGCGGAAAGCACCGTCCACAATTCGAATGTCTGTGGCGTCGACAGGCGGACCATGGCCATAGAAAGGGCTTCAACGAGCCCGGTTCCCGACATGATGCCCATGATTCCAAAGTAGAGGGGGAACTGAATCAGGATGCCGGAAGTCCCACCGATGGCAGCGTCGATGGCGTGGAGGAAGCGTTTTAAGCTACCGTGAAGGAGGAAAGCGAGACCCAGTAAGGCTTGGTTGGTCCAGTCTGGATCGATAAAACCCAGTCGCCCTGCATCGGGGTGTAAAAAGGCCGTGCGGACAGACAGGACCAGCAGGATAATGCCGAATAAGGCAGGCAGAATGCGCAAGGGAAGGGCCAGCCTGCCTTTGCTGGAAGGCGCGACGATAGGTGGCAGGCTTGGGCCGGGCAGCCCACTTCGGTCCAACTTTCGTCCCAACCAATAAGCAGTGAAAGCGATGCTCACGATCAGTGCGCCCGTGATCATGAAGTTGTGGGCAGAGAATACGGTGAGTCCCAATGGCAGCGCGTCCGGCAAGGCGCTGGCAGGAATTCCAGCAATGGCTGCGAGGTCTGCAAAGTGACCTTGTTCGGCCACTTTGATGGGGGCAGACCCACTCAGGCCACCGTGCCACACCATGAGGCCGCTGTAACCAGCTGCGCCGATGAGGCCATAGTGGATGGGCAGTCCTTGCGCTTTGGCGCGCTCGCCAACCTTTCTTGCCAGTACCGCGCCAACGATCAGCCCCAGTCCCCAGTTGATCCAACCAGCCAGACAGGCGACCACAGCCACGGTTGCTGCGGAACGGGCATTGGTTGTGCCAGCGAATTTGACGGCTTTCCCAATGATGCGGTCAACAGCCGGTGTTAGTGCAAGGGCATGGCCCAGGACAAGCATGAAGGCCGCTTGAAACGCGAACACCAATAGGGGCCTGTTCCAGAGTCCTTCTCGCCAGGAGGTGGCGACGGTTTCTGGGTCAGCACCCAAAACCAACGCCGCCACCGCTGTAACGGCGGTAAGGCCGAGGGCGATGGCGAGCGGTGATGGAACCCAAGCGAAACGGTCCGCTTGAGGCTGTGCTTTGGAAGCCGCGTTCATGCGGCTTTCCTCAGAATGGGAGGTCGTCGTCCGAAGCAGCCGGTGCTCCTGGGTTGAACGCGGGTGCTGCAGGAATGTCAGCTGTAGCTTCTGCTGGCTGTGGCTGTCCGCCTTCGCCTCCAGCTGGAGCCTCAGCGCCCATTTTCTCTACACGCCAGGCGTTCAAATCCACATAGTAGCGGTCGTTGTACTCACGGCCGCGCACATCGAATTTGACCAATACTTGGTCGCCTTCTTTGATTTGACCCAGTTGGTCGGACTTCTCCTTCAGGGCGGAGAATTTCACGTCGGAGGGGTACTGCTCTGCAGTGGTCACAACAAACTCTCGCTTGTAGAACTCGCTCGTTTCGGACTTCCAAACGTCGAACAGACGCTTCACGGTCCCTTTCATCTCATAACTCATAGTGCGAATATCGCACCTCCGAGCGTCAACCTGGGTTGTACGCGAGCAAGGTCATCCACGCCCCGTCCACATCGGACTGTTCAAGCCGCCGTCCGGCCTCTTCAAACAAGGCTTTTTCCAATGCAGCTGCGTCGTCTTCATGTTCCATGAACAGGTCGGACAGCTCGAGCAGTTTGTGCTCATTCACATCGGTCTCATCGGGCAAGGCATGCACCGAACCGAGCAGAGCCAGCTGGTTTGCCGAGAGCATGCCTGCATTCTTGATGTCCGCTGGAATCGCATCGACTCCGATTCCGAGGCCGCCCACCAGAGGCTTGGGAAGTTCAAAAAGGGCGTCACCTGAAGCCCGAACGTAATAGTTGCCCCCACATCTGCCGACCAGGTCCAATGCGTGGGCTTCTGGTTTGCCATGGGCGTCCAATACGTCCTCAGCGATGTGTACGCGGAGTACCTCACAGACCAGCATGTGTCCTGCGCCGGGTCCCTGGCCCAACTCTACGATCTGGCTCACTTTGCATTCAAACGCCACAGGAGCTTCTGCTACCCTCGGAGGCGCGACGACTTCGGAGGCCGCTGGGGTAAATCCTGCCTTGGCGAATTCGTCCACATCGGCCGGATAGTCGCTGCTGCTCAACGAAGCGCCTTGTACCATGTCATGGTCCACCAAATTGACCACAATTTCCATGTTGTGGCGGGCGTTGGCCAGGGTGTCCTTTACCGTGCCGTCACGTCCCCTCAGGGTAGGGCCGACCACCATGACGGGCGGGTCAATGGAGAAAACATTGAAGTAGCTGAACGGGGCCAGATTGCGGCGTCCTTCAGCGTCTACTGTGCTGGCCAATGCAATGGGCCGAGGGGCGACTGTGCCCACCAGCATGGCGTAGCGCTCCTTGATCGGGGATTCGGACGGGTTCAGCGTCCTCATGGTGCGGCCTTGGCTCATCCCTGTTGAATCCGGCGCCCTTTTGTTTCCACGGCGTCCACCGAGTCCATCACCTTGTCCCGCAGCGCTTCTGCATAGGCATCGAGGCGCTCGGCAAGCGCCACATTGCCCGCTGACAGGATGCGCGCGGCCAAAAGGCCTGCGTTTCGTCCACCATCCAAAGCGACGGTGGCCACTGGAATCCCGGAGGGCATTTGAAGGATGCTCAAAATGCTGTCCCAACCGTCAATGCTGTTGCTGCTTTTCACGGGGACACCCACCACGGGAAGGCTGGTCAGCGATGCGACCATGCCGGGAAGGTGGGCTGCACCTCCTGCTCCTGCTACAATCACGCCGATTCCTCTGTCTCGTGCGGACCGCGCATACTCTACCATTCGGTCGGGTGTGCGGTGCGCACTTACAACGGTCATCTCGTGTTGTACGCCGAGTTCCGTGAGGATCTCTGCGGCTTGCTCTAGAACGGGCAAGTCACTTTTGCTGCCCATGATGATGCCGACTTTCATGGCGCAAAGATACAAGGGGCTTTCGAGGCCCGGCCCGTTCAAGGGTGCATGATGGAGATCACGCATGCTGTGAGCAGGCATGCCGCAGTACCTGCGATGAGGGCGCGGAACCCAAGACGGGCCAATTCACCGCGCCGCGAAGGGGCGAGTACACCGATGCCGCCGACCTGGATGCCGATGGAAGCGAAATTGGCAAATCCGCACAGGATATAGGTAGAGATGAGCACACTCCTTTCGCTCATTCCACTCTTGATCTTTCCGAGCGTTTCGTAGGCATAGAACTCGTTGATCACAGTCTTTTCACCCAGCAGTTGGCCCACCAGTACAATGTCATCAGACGACACGCCTACCAACCAAGCAATGGGGGCACCGATGTATCCCAGAATGCATTCCATGCTGAGGGATTCAAAGGAGGTGTTAGCGGCGAGGATGGGGTTGAGTCCAGTCAAGCCTCCGACCCATCCAAGTAGGTCGTTGAACATGTAGACAAAGGCGGTAAAGACCAGCAACATCACCCCCACGTTGGCGGCCAGGGAAAGACCGTCGCGGGTTCCGTTGGTGATGGCTTCAAGAAAATTGGATGCGCTCGATTTGACGATTTGAGCGTTGCCGGCCACCTGGGGTTCCGTTTCCGGAACGAGCAGTTTTGCCGCTGCTACCGACGCTGGAGCGGAAATGAGCGAAGCGGTCAACAGGTGGGTCGCGAAGTAAGCTTGCGTCTCCGGGTCGGTTCCCCCGAGGATGCCGACATAAGCCGCGAACACCGAACCGGCAATAGTGGCCATTCCGCCCGTCATCACCAACATGAGTTCGGAGCGGCTCATCTGGTCGAGGTAGGGGCGGATTAACAAGGGGCTTTCCGTTTGTCCAAGGAAGACGTTGCCCGCAACCGAGAGGCTTTCCCTGCCCGTCAGCCGCAGGGTGTATCGCATGATCCAAGCAAAGCCGCGAATGAAAAAGGCCAGAATGCCGAGGTGATGCAGTAACGCACTCAATGCACTGAAAAACACAATGGTGGCGAGGATTCGAAATGCAAAATTCTCGAGGTAAGGGCCCACTTGGCCATCGGAGAACCGCCCCAACAGAAAGTCCGTGCCCTTCCAGGTGTATCCGATGACTTGTACAAACGTTTCGGCTACCCACCGAAATGCCGAATTGATGAAGGGCACTTTGAGCACGAGGAACGCCATCACAAATTGAAGGGCGAGCGCCCCCAATATGGTGCGCCAAGCGACAGATTTACGGGCTGAGGAGAACAGCCACATGAGTGCCGTGAAGACGAGAATTCCCAGAATAGCCCGCATTATTTGCTGTTTCGGCGTTCAATTTCGTCGCGCAGCTTGCCTGCCCGTTCATAGTCTTCTTGCTCAATGGCAAGGTCCAATTCCTCTTGCAGTTCCTTCAATTTGAGGGCGCTGAAATTCTCTTTTGGTTCCACAGGGTCCTCCAGTCCAAAAGGATCCTCTGGATTCTCCTCGGGCATAGGTTTCACCTGCTCTTCTCCTTCGGGAGGAATGCCCGCAGTTTTGAGCACCTTTTCTACGCAAAAAATGGGGCAACCAAAGCGCACCGCCAGTGCCACAGCATCGGAAGTACGGGCATCAATGGTTTCTTCATTTTCACCATTGCCACAGACCAAGCGGGCAAAGAAAATGCCCTCGACCAAGTCATAAATGACCACCTCTTTCAGTTCAATGTCAAAGGATTGACAGAGGCTGCTAAAGAGGTCGTGGGTCAAAGGCCGACTGGGCGTCATGTTTTCCATCTTGATGGCGATGGACTGTGCTTCGTGCATGCCGATCACAATGGGCAGCTTGCGCTTGCCCTCCACTTCTTCGAGCACCAAGTTGTAAGCGCCTGTTGTAGCGCCACTCGGCCTGATATCGAATATTGAAAGCAGTGATTTTTTCATGACTGAAATGCGGTCGCCGTCAAGGTAGTCGATTCAATCAGAGCGCCTTAAACGCTTCCGTCAGTTTAGGCACCACATCAAACGCATCGCCCACGATTCCGTAGTCTGCAGCCTTGAAAAACGGGGCTTCGGGGTCCTTGTTGATCACAACAATTACCTTGGATCCGTTGACACCTGCGAGGTGCTGGATTGCACCAGAAATGCCAATGGCAATGTAGAGGTTGGGGCGAATGGCAATACCAGTCTGACCGACGTGTTCGTGGTGGGGGCGCCACCCAATGTCGGATACCGGACGGGAGCAAGCGGTCGTCGCTCCTACCGCGTCGGCAAGGTCCTCAATGAGGCCCCAGTTCTCCGGCCCTTTCATGCCGCGACCAGCCGAGACGACCAGCTCGGCTTCGGGCAGCGGGGCCCGGCCTCCAGTGCTGGGAGCGGCGGCTTCGAGGATGTTCACTTTGCGTTCGCCGAGATCAGTGTTGAAGGCTTCTACAGAAGCTGTTCCGTCTGAAGCCGCCGGCATGCCAATGGCATTGGGGGTGGTGGTGATGACCAACCTGTCCGTGGAGCCTGTGATCTGCGCACTGGCTTTTCCACTGAATACGTTACGGGTATAGCTCTCGCCTTCAGGGGCGACGGTCACACCAGCAATGAGTCCAGCACCGAGGCGCACAGCAACGCGGCCCGCAATGGCCTTGCCGAGGTGGTCTTGTGCACAGACTACAACAGTGGCTCCTTCTTGGTCGGCTGCAGCGGATACGAGGCGGCCAAGCTGGCTGTCATCCAAATCGCCTGCCCCTTGCAAGACGCGGGTGATTCCGACGGCACCAAGGCCGCCGTCTCCGTTGAGTTCTCCCGATACTACGGCTACGGTTTGGCCGATTCCGACGGCAAATCCAGCAGCTTCGAGGCTGGCCTTGGTGGCTTGACCTCCTTTTGTTTGAATGAATGCGATGCAGTTCATGATTTCTTCGCTTTCAGGATTCAGATGACTTTGGCCTCCTCACGGAGAAGGCGCACGAGTTCGGCCGGGTTTTCGGCATCGACCAACTTCACGCCGGCCTTTTCGGCGGGAAGCGCAAAGCGTTGGATGCTCGTCCCTGGTGCAGCCCCTTGGGCAGCCAACACCTGCAGAGGCTTGGTGCGGGCGGCCATGATGCCGCGCATGTTAGGGATGCGCTGTTCTGCCATGCCTTTGGCGGCACTCAGAACGAGGGGGCCATGGACAGAAATTTTCTCGATGCCATTGGCTGTTTCGCGGGTCATAACCGCTTTGCCATCGACATAATCCAACGACGTTGCCAAGGCGATACAGGGGACGTCGAGGTGTTCGGCGAGCATGGCGGGGACGGCACTGCTGTTGTGGTCAATGGTCTCCTTGCCACACAAAATGGCGTCGAAAGTTTGGCCTTTGGCATAGGCTGCAATTTCAGCGGCGACTTGCGTGGCATCTTGTGGTTGAACGTCAATGCGCACGGCCTCGTGGGCACCGATGGCCAACGCCTTGCGCAGTATGGGATCGCAGTCAGCACCACCCACAGCAGCGATGACCACCTTTCCTCCTTGGGCTTCTACGATTTCAAGCGCCCTGACAAGCGCGTACCATTCGTCGTAAGGATTGACGATGAATTGGACCCCCTCTTCATTGAAACGGGTATCCCCATCTGTAAACGCAATGCGCGTTGTGGTGTCCGGGGCTTTACTGATGCAGACTAGAAATTCCATGCCTTTTGCGGTAAATGTGAGGTTGTAAAAAGCAACCTTCGAGTGCGCGAAGTTAATCCCGGATGCACTGCCAATTCGAAAGGGGTTCGTACATGCTTTTCAAGCCGTAACTTTGCGCCCCTGAAAAGAAACAGCTGATTAACATGCGTACGATCCAATTCCGTGAAGCGGTGTGCGAGGCCATGAGCGAAGAAATGCGGCGGGATGACCGCGTATTCCTGCTTGGCGAAGAAGTAGCCGAATACAACGGTGCCTATAAAGCATCCAAGGGGATGCTCGAAGAGTTCGGTCCTGAACGCGTCATCGACACGCCCATTGCAGAGCTTGGGTTTAGCGCCATCGCCGTAGGAGCGGCCATGAACGGCCTGCGTCCCATCGTGGAGTACATGACCTGGAACTTCGCAGTTTTGGCCAGTGACCAAATCATCAACCACGCTAGCAAAATGCTGCAGATGAGCGGTGGTCAATTCAGCTGCCCCATGGTATTCCGTGGTCCCAATGGACAGGCAGGTCAGTTGGGCGCCACCCACAGCCAAGCCTACGAAAGCCTCTACGCCAGTATGCCGGGATTGAAGGTGGTCACTCCTTTTACGCCCTACGAGGCCAAAGGTCTGCTCAAGGCGGCCATCCGCGACGAAGATCCTGTACTGGTGATGGAGTCTGAGAAGATGTACGGTGACAAGGGCGAAATTCCCGAAGGCGAATTTCTCGTGCCCATCGGCAAAGCCAACATCCGCAGGGCCGGTTCCGATTGCACCATCGTGAGCTTCGGAAAAATCCTGAAGACGGTCCATGAGGCTGCAGATGAATTGGTGAAAGAAGGCATCGATGTAGAGATCATCGACCTCAGGACAATTCGTCCATTGGACTTGGACACCATTGTGGAGAGCGTCAAAAAGACTGGACGCTTGGTGATTGTTGAGGAAAGCTTCCCCGTGGCTTCCATTGCATCTGAAGTCAGTTACCGTGTCCAGCGGCACGCTTTTGATTACCTCGATGCCCCCATTCGCCGCATTTGTCAATCCGATACTCCTTTTGCTTTCTCCACTTCCTTGATTGAGGAAGCCCTGCCACAGGTCGCGGATATCGTGCGTTCTGTGAAGGAAGTCAACTACGTCGCGTAAGAATGAATATTACATTCGCGCTCCGAAATACCTGAACCTGCCGAAATCACGGCATCAATTTTTCTACATGCTAGACACGATCCTTTACCTCGTGCCCGCCTTGGCCATCGTAGGCCTCATTTACATGTTCGTTCAAGCCCGTTGGGTGCGTTCTCAGAGCACGGGCGAACCGCGTATGGCCGAAATCGCAAAGCACATTCATGAAGGTGCGCTCGCATTCCTGAGTGCGGAGTACCGCATTCTGGCCATTTTCGTTGTAGTGGCTGGAGCCTTATTGGGTTTGGTTTCCTTTTTGGTACCCACCACGCATTGGTTGATTGTTGTGGCTTTCTTGATTGGTGCTGTTTTTTCTGCACTCGCAGGAAACATCGGTATGCGCATTGCTACTGAAGCCAACGTTCGGACCACTCAAGCGGCCCGCACGAGCCTCGCACAAGCATTGAAAGTCTCCTTCACCGGGGGCATGGTCATGGGCCTTGGTGTGGCAGGCTTGGCTGTTTTTGGCCTGGGCGTGCTGTTCATCCTCTTGCTGAACTTCTTTGCAGAGGGGCAGTGGCAAGGTGTGGAGAACATGACGGTGATCTTGGAAGCCCTCGCAGGCTTCTCTTTGGGAGCAGAGTCTATTGCACTGTTTGCCCGTGTGGGTGGCGGCATCTACACCAAAGCTGCTGACGTTGGTGCGGACCTTGTTGGAAAGGTTGAAGCCGGCATTCCAGAAGACGACCCCCGCAACCCCGCTACCATCGCCGACAACGTGGGTGACAACGTAGGCGACGTTGCCGGAATGGGTGCCGACCTCTTTGGTTCCTATGTAGCTACGGTACTCGCAGCGATGGTGTTGGGCAACTATGTCATCAAAGACATGGGCGGCAACATCACCGACAATTTTGGTGGCATGTCCACCATCCTGTTGCCTCTGATTATTTCTGCCTTAGGCATCGTCTTTTCCATCTTGGGTTCGCTCGTCATCCGCGTGAAGGATGGCGCTAAGGAGCCTGAAGTTCAGGCCGCTTTGAACCGCGGAAACTGGGGTTCCATTATCCTGACGGCCATCGCCTGTTACTTCTTGATCTCGAACATGTTGCCCGAAACGTTGATGATGGATTTCTTCGGTGAAGGAACCCGCACATTCAGCAGCATCAACGTCTTCTACTCTGTGATCGTTGGCCTTGTAGTGGGTGCCGCCATTTCATACATGACGGAATACTATACGGGCCTCGGAAAAGGTCCTGTGCTCGGAATCGTCCAGAAGTCTTCTACCGGAGCAGCCACCAACATCATCGCTGGTCTTGCTACGGGAATGATCTCCACCTTCGGACCCATCCTGTTGTTCGCTGCGGCGATCTTCATTTCCTATGAGTTTGCAGGTTTCTATGGTGTGGCGCTTGCAGCGTGCTCCATGATGGCCACAACGGCCATGCAGCTGGCCATCGACGCTTTCGGTCCCATCGCGGACAATGCTGGTGGCATTGCTGAGATGAGCGAACTCCCCGAGGAGGTGCGTGAGCGCACAGACATCCTCGACTCCGTTGGCAACACCACTGCTGCCATCGGTAAAGGCTTTGCCATCGCCTCTGCGGCACTGACCGCCCTCGCTCTGTTCGCCGCCTATGTGGAGTTCACCGGCATCGACGGCATCAACATTTTTAAGGCCAACGTTCTCGCGGCCCTCTTCATTGGGGGTATGATTCCTGTGGTGTTCTCGGCCTTGGCCATGAACTCAGTGGGCAAAGCGGCGATGGAAATGGTGCAAGAAGTGCGCCGTCAGTTCAAGGAGATCCCTGGAATCCTGGAAGGAACCGGTACTCCAGAATACGGCAAGTGCGTGGACATTTCCACCCAAGCGGCGCTCAAGGAGATGATGCTCCCCGGTGCAATGACCATTGCGTTCCCGCTGGTCATTGGTTTGGTGCCATTGCTGTTTGGTGCCGACCCTGCGTGGGCAGCTGAGACCCTCGGTGGCTACATGGCGGGTGTCACCGTAAGCGGTGTGCTTTGGGCCATCTTCCAAAACAATGCGGGTGGTGCTTGGGACAATGCCAAGAAGTCATTTGAGGCGGGTGTTGAGATTGACGGAGAGATGACCTTCAAGGGAAGCGACGCTCACAAGGCCGCCGTTACCGGCGACACCGTGGGTGATCCCTTCAAGGATACTTCTGGTCCTTCCATGAACATCCTCATTAAGTTGACCTGCTTGATTGGCCTCGTCATTGCCCCCATCTTGGGAGGACATGGTACCGATGATCACGAGGGACATGACCATGGAGCCATTGAAGCTCCAGCTCCTGAACAGGGGTTGACGATGTCCAACGTCTCATTCGAAGAGGTATGAAGGGGCGCGGCTTCTCAGGTGCGGGATTAACGGCTTTGTTTTTCGCCACATTGCTCGTGGGTTGTGCTACCGACGGTGAGCCATCCAAGGAAGGCACTGCAGTGTCCGAGGAAGGGGCGGAAGGCGTTGAGGTGGCACTTGAAGCCTTAGAGAATCCTTGTGATTGTTTTGAAAAGGGGTTGAGCCGCGGCCAGCTCAGATTTTGCCGAGAGTCAAAACGTGACGTCAATTTTCTCGAGGCCTTGCGCAAGTGTGGAGATGGAGAAGTTGACGGTGTAAGTGCCATAGACAAGCTGCCTGGGGATGGTCAATACACGATGGACCCCAAGGTGACCGTAGTGCAGTGGAAAGGCCAGAAGTTGGGAATGACTGAAACGGGAACCATTTCTGTGCGCTCGTGCATCCTTTCCATTCAGAACAGCCAGTTGGTGTCGGGGAATGTTGTGGTCGAAATGAACGCGATTAAACCCACTTCTCAGGAAGGTCTTGCTGCTCGGAACCTTGCCGAACACCTCCGGAGCGAAGACTTCTTTGATGTGGCGAATCACCCCACGGCCAGTTTTGCGCTAGAGTCTGGAAAGGCCGATGGACGTGGAGGCCTGATACTGGATGGCAAGCTCAATATCAAGGGCATCACTCAGCCGGTTTCCGGAACACTCAGCTTTAGCTCATCTGACCCCGTCGTCGCAACAGTGGGGATGACGTTCAACCGGGCTGATTTTGACGTCCGGTATGGCAGCGGCACCTTCTTCGACAATCTCGGAGACGACATGATCTCAGATGAAGTCGTACTTCAGATGGCTTTGGTGGAGGACATGAGTCTGCGGAAGGGCAACTGAGGCAGCAGGGTTCATGTGCTCGAAACGAAAAACGGCCCCAGAAGGGCCGTTTTTCGTTGGGTGCTTGTTGGATTGATCTCAGAACAAGCCGTTCAATTCGGCGTCCACCCGGGTGATGATGTCGCCCAGCTCTTCGGGATTTTTCTCAAAGTCAATGTGGTCCACGTTGATCACCAAGACCTTTCCCTTGGTGTAAGTAGAAATCCACGCCTCGTAGCGCTCGTTGAGTCGATTGAGGTAGTCCAGACGAATGGACTCCTCGTATTCACGGCCACGCTTTTGGATTTTCTCGACCAGGTTACCTACGCTGCTGCGGAGGTAGATGAGCAAGTCCGGCGGGGTCACGAAATTCTCCATGAGCTCAAACAACTTGAGGAAGTTTTCGTGGTCACGCGAAGTCATGAGCCCCATGGACTGCAGATTCGGTGCGAAGATGTAAGCGTCCTCATAGATGGTGCGGTCCTGTACCATGTCATGTCCACTGGATTTCAGGGCGTGCAGCTGTCCGAAGCGCGACGTCAAGAAGTGGATTTGAAGGTTGAATGACCACCGTTGCATGTCCTTGTAGAAGTCGTTCAGGTACGGATTGTCGTCCACACTTTCATAGTGCGGAGTAATCTTGTAGTGCTGAGCGAGGAGCCGGGTGAGGGTTGTTTTGCCGGAGCCGATGTTGCCTGCGATCGCGAGGTGCATGTTCGTGCGTTTGGGATGGGCAAGGTAGGGGGAGCCAAGGCTTCCTACAATCGGATAGGCGTCGGATGCGTCTCCGAAGGGTCAATTTTCTTGGAGGACACCTCCTCAACCCACTGTGGACTCATAGACAACCGCGGAACCTTGTGTTGTCCGCCCAGTTTTCCTTTCTGTTTCAACAGGTTTTCGAATGCTCCTGTTGAAACCCACTCTACGAAGGGGACAAGGAGCACTAAATCACCCGTTCGCTTGGCATCGTAGTCTGAATTCAGGGTCCGCAAATGGCGGTCAAGAGCAGCCGCGAAAAGGGGGGCGTCGGGTGAGTTGGTGGTGCTTTTGCCAGGTTCGATGACCCAATGATGGCGTCCAAGCGACCCATCCGTAGCGGGTCGGGCACAAGCGGTCCAGTCCCGAATCTCCATGCCAAACTCCCGACTGGTTTGCGCCAATGCCGCATTGGCATCACCCACCATCAGCTCCTCGCCCGCAAGGTTGAGGTAGGATTGGGTCCTCCCGCTCACGCGGATGCGGAACGGGGTCAGGGATGTAAAACGGACGAGGTCTCCCAGAAGGTAACGGTGCAAGCCGCCATTGGTAGAGATGACCATGGCGTAGTCGCGGTTCAACCCGACCGCATCTAGGCCCAGCGTCTCGGCATGGGGCTGCTCCAAAATATCGTCTCCTGGGGCAAAGGGGATGAACTCGTAGTGAATGCCGTAGTCCAGCATCAGTAGCATATCGTCGGCCCCGAGTTGGTCTTGGATGCCAAAGAAGCCTTCGCTCGCATTGTAGGTCTCGATGTAGTGAATGCCCGAAGGCATCATCCGGTCAAAGGCGCCTCGGTATGGGGCAAAAGAAACCCCGCCATGCATATAGAGCTGTAAATGTGGCCACACCTCGCCCAAGTGGGACTTTCCTGTGCGTTCTAAAATGCGCTCCAACAAGACCTGGGTCCAGCTCGGTACACCGGCGATGATGCGCACATCTTGATCGATGGTGGTCTCGGCCATGCGTTCAATTTTCTCTTCCCAAGAAGCCATCAAAGCAATGGAGCGCGCCGGTGTGCGGCGAAATTCACACCACCAGGGCAGGTTGTTGATGATGATGGCGCTCAGGTCGCCCGTGAGGACGCCGTTGTCTGCTTCTTCGGCCCGGCCGGTGCCTCCGACAATCAAGTGTCTTCCACCGTACAGTCTGGCCTTGGGGACGGCATCGACGTACATGGCCAGCAGGTCCTTGCCGCCCTTATAGTGGCATTTCTCGAGGGCGTCCTCGGTGACGGGAATGAATTTGCTCCGGTCGGTGGTGGTCCCGGAAGACTTGGCGTTCCACTTGACAGCTCCCGGCCACATCACGTCAGGCTCCCCATTCCGCGCTGCTTCGAGCCACGGTTTGACTCCATTGTAATCGCGCACGGGCACGCTTTGCCTGTATGCGGCCAGATCCATCTGGGGCGTCACCCCGTGCTCCCGGCCAAAACGCGTTTGGGAAAGGGCGGCGATGTGATCGCGAAACACTTCGTCTTGGACCTCTTTGGGGTATTTCCTGAACAGCTCAATTTGGTGAAGGCGTTTGCGGATAAACCAACTGAATACGGTGTTTACAGGCATGGCGTCAGTTGGGGTCGATGCGGTGAACATCATTGTTGGACTCCTCAATGCCGTTTTTCACGTAGCGCAAGCGCAACGCGATTTGCACCCAGATGCCATTGACGTCAGGATCGCCCTTCATCAGCCGTGCGAGGGCCTCTTCGTCATTGTCCGCAATCAGAGCCATGTCCGCTAAGGTCTCGCCGCCTTGCTGTCGGAGCCATTCGACGGCTGTTTTTTCGCCTTCTGCTCCCTCGATCAAGGCCATTAAGAAGTCGTGGCCATGGTGCCGCAACCAAGCCCTAGAAGTGGGCTCGTTGTGCAATGCGTGGCAAAACACCCCCAGCTCAGGGTAAGCAGATCCCATGAGCCAATCGCGCAAAGGCTCTTGGCCGGAAATGGCTTCTGTCCACGCGAGCAGGACTTTGGTGGGATAGGCGGGCAGAGAAGGTGACTTCATCGAAAAGTGAAAGTTGCCACCTTTTCTGCATTTGGGAAACATCGGAGAGGGGTTGTGAGGTTCTTTTGTACAGCTGCCCATGAACCTGCACCAAAAGGGAGCCCACAACCATGGACGCATCCCCCTCCTCAACACCTTTATCGGCGCGGCCTATTGAGCCCGAGGGCAAGGTCTATGACCGCGCTTTTTACTTGCTGTGCGGCGGAACGGTGCTGTTCATGGCCAGCTTTGGCATGCTCTTGCCCGAACTGCCGGCTCACTTGGCCCAAATGGGGGGTGAACAGTATCTCGGAGGCATTGTAGGTATGTTCGCCTTAGCCGCTTTTCTGTCCCGCTTTTTGAGCGGGCGCATTGCAGACAAGGCTGGACGCAGAAAGGTGATGCTCATTGGGTCGGCCGTAACGGCGGTGGCGGGCTTCGGTTACATTGTGGCGACCAGCATCGTGGCATTTTTGGCGTTGAGGTTCTTTCATGGGCTATCGACCGGATTCAGGCCAACGGGTACGAGTGCCATGTTGACAGACCGCATCCCCAAGAACAGAAGGGGGGAGGCATTGGGATACTTGGGCGTTGCGGGCAACGCGGGCATGGCTTCGGGTCCTGCATTGGGGAGTTGGCTCACCGTAGAATGGGGCATAGAATGGATGTTCTTGGCCTCTGCTGTATTGGGCATTGTCAGCCTCCTGTTTACTTGGCCGTTGGAGGAGACGCTGCCCGACGCGCGCGCTGTTCGGGCGGCTGATCTCAACCCCTTCAAAGGACCTCTGATTGACCCACAAGCTTGGCCAGCTGCTGTCGTCCTCTTGCCGATCGCATTGGCCTTTGGCGTGTATCTGACCATTACACCAGACTTCGTGGATCACTTGGGGTATGTCTACAAAGGCTCGTTCAATACCATCATCGTGGTCAGCTCCATTTCCATGCGCTTCATTGCCGGGAGAATGAGTGACCGTTATGGTCGGATTCCGATGATGTTGGCGGGAACCATATTGTTGTTTGTTGGGATGGCCTTGCTCGGTGCAGCAGAGACCAAGACGGTGGCGACCATAGGAGGATTGGTGTACGGAGCGAGCATTGGAATCAATATGCCCACTGTGTTTGCCTGGACCGCGGATCTTGCCCAGCCAGGCCGAATCGCCTTGGCTTTGGGAACCATGCTCATGGCCCTTGAAATTGGGATCGGAATCGGTGCTGTGGCGTCCGGGATGCACTTTGAAGGTGACGTGGCCCGATTACCGGAATTGTACTACATGGCCGCAGCCGGGGCTTTATTGACTTCACTGGCCCTGATTCCGCCACTTTTGATGGGAAAGAGGTCTTAAATCGGATTTCATTAAAAATGAAACTTTGATAAACTTCGGATTTCTTGTGGAGCGTCGGGTCAGTGGTCTTGTAGCTTGACCTCATGAGCACGAAAGACATGCCAACGCAGGAGTCCACAGCAGTTAATTCCATCGGGGGAGTGGACACCATTTCAAAAGGCCGCGTAACCCCGAGCCCGTTGAACATGGAACTCCCGGATAATTCTGAAGTGCAGGCTATGCGCCGAGAGTTGGCCCGCGATTTTGTGACGCTCAAGCACACCATCTCTCAGTTACGCGCAGAACGAGACCGCCTGTCCGTTGAGAACCGCGATTTACAGATGCGGTTGGCAGCCATTGAGACCGACTACACCAATCTGTTCTCCTACGTAGAGGGGAGCAAAGCCGAGGCTTAAACCACGGCGGCAGACGCAGTAGGCAAGCTGCGGTCCACCTTTTTGAAAAGCCCTTGAAGCACTTTTCCTGGGCCGACTTCCACCACTTCTTTGACCCCTTCTGCTACAAACCACTCCATGGTTTGGGTCCAGCGCACGGGCGCGGTCAATTGGGCAATGAGATTTTGTCGAATGACCTCGGGGTCGGATTCTGGCGTAGCGTTCACGTTTTGGACCACGGGGCACTTGGGGCGCTGAATCGCTGCAGATTCCAGAGCGAGGGCCAATCGCTCGCGAGCGGGCTCCATGAGCGGCGAATGAAACGCGCCACCAACAGGCAACATCAACGCACGCCGCGCTCCAGCTTCTTTCAACGTTTCGCATGCCGCCTCAACAGCCGGCACTTCACCAGAAATGACCAACTGTCCAGGACAATTGTAATTGGCGGGCACCACAATGCCATCCGTTTCAGAGCAGGCCTGCTCCACAACATGGTCTTCAAGTCCCAAAATCGCGGCCATCGTAGACGGCGTTTGTTCACAGGCACCTTGCATGGCCAAGGCCCTTTCGCTGACCAGTTTTAACCCTTCTGCGAAGTCCAGTCCTCCAGCAGCTACCAGCGCACTGAACTCGCCCAAACTATGCCCTGCCACAAAAGCCGGGTCAAATGCTGCACCCATTCCCTCTGCGAGGATAACGGAGTGCAGAAAAATAGCGGGCTGGGTCACTTTTGTTTGCTTTAGATCCTCATCGGATCCAGAGAACATGACCTCGGCAATGTCGAACCCAAGAACGTCAGCGGCTTGCGCAAAGCGGTCACGGGCAAAGGCATGGGCATCGAAAAGATCTTGACCCATGCCCGAGAATTGGGCGCCTTGCCCAGGGAAAACCATGATTTTCATGCATGCGAAATTAAGGTCCCCAAGATTCCGCGGGCGGTTGCAGGTTCATAAACTGTAAGAGACCCCGATGGAGAGGACTTCCTTGAACTGTGTGCCCGGTCCCAACACAGCGGGAATGCTGGTGACGACACCTTGATCGTTGACTTCTGTCCGCGCAGCTTCTTTCTCCAGGACCACATCGTCGTCATAAATGAGGTGCATGCTGATGGTGGTCCTCAAGGCCTCATTGACCTTCAGTTCCAATAGTCCAGTCCAGTTCACGTCGATGTTCCCCGGCTTGTTGAGATAGTTGGAAAACAAGTCGATTTGATGGGTCCATTTGATGTTCTCCATCAGTGACGCGGTCAAGTTCCAACGGATGTAACCTCCGAGCTCTAGCCTAGAGTGCTGACCGGCTGCTACACCGAATGCTCCAGCTGCCGACAGCGTATCGTCCAACAGGACCGTGAGCTTGGCGGTAAAAGGGGCAATGAAAATCTTGCTGTTTTTTCCTGGTTTGGGCGCCAAACCAGCGGCAGCGACGAGGTAGCCTGGAGATAAGAAGTCAGAGATCTTGTGATTTTTGTCGGGCAGTCCGTCGACCAGGTTGTAGCCAGGGAGAATTTGGGTGCGCGCGTCGATCAACATGGATAACCTCGAGTCTTTCAAGGCGCGTTGCATGGCGGTGTTCCATTGGCCAGTGAGGATCAATCGGTCATCGGTTTTGCGCCAGCCACCTTGTTGGCGGAGGAGGCCAAGTGCGGCGTCAAAGCCCCAACTTGAGCTGCGGTGACCTCGCTCTCGGTTTTCTGAGAGGTTGCACAGTGCAGTGAATGCCACGGAGCTTTCACCACCACCGGCCCAATTGGTCAATGCCGTTTGGCTCAAATTCAAACCGAGTGTCCCTTTAAAGGTCTCGATCGTATCGAGCGGGTTTTCGTCACGGGCCATGACAGCCGTCTCTACTTTCGGGACGGGCATTTGGCCAACGGCTGATGATGCCATGAATAACAAAGGCAAATGGGAAAGGAAGGGGCGAAGGTTCAACATTCTATTGCTTTCCGAAGGGGGGTTATGCGAATCAGACCTGAATACTTTGTCAGCGCCGAGGAAATGCGGGCTCCAAGCGCTAAATTATACTGAACTCAAGTCATGCTTCGCTTTTGCCTGCTTGTGACCGCATTGCTGCTGTGTCACTCAAATAGCCTTTCTGGGCAAACCGCAGATGGCGCAGCCGTTGGCGTTGAGTTGTGCGATTGTCTTCCAGCAGATTCTTATCTGCTTTTAAAAAAGACCGTATTCGTGCCGGGCGAAACGCATGTCCAATACACGGGCAACATAGAAGTTTTGATCACCTTCTTGGGGGCATACGGTCACGTAGGGCCTCACCCCATGAACCTCAGTTGGCCCAATGATTTAGCTGTAGGATCGGCAGACTTGACCCACTTGTTGAGTGGCTACAATGTGTATCCTCCATTTGAGTCCGCGTTGTGCAATTGGGAGGTGGTTAACGTGGCGAGCCACGGCTGGATTTTAGAAGAAATAGGAGCTGTTGGCTACTCTGAAGCGTACGTCCATGAATCCACCTATGACGAGTTTGAATTGGGCACGGAAACGTACGGCCAATGCATGCTCAACAGCTTTGACCTGGAAATGGTATACCTGCCTGATTCTGTCGTGCGTTTGAGCTTTGTAAAGAAGTATATGGGCAATCCCAATGTGGATTGACACCCATCCAATTTTGAAAAATAGGGGGTTGAAATACCACAAAAAGGGGAGGGCATAAACCGCGCTTTAAGCCCAAGTTTGCGGCGCTATTTAGAATGCGTCCAAATAACATTTCCCTCTTCAGTGTGTGCCTGGGCCTTGTATGGTCCACCCTGTCGATAGGCCAGCAAGAGCTGCACATCGTAGATGCCGATGGTCGGGGCATTCCAGGTGTGGCCTTGATCTCCGAGAACGGCACAGGTCACGTTACAAATGCCGAGGGCAGAATCCTATTGTCCGATACCTCAGCCCTTGGCCACAATGTGGTTTGGAAGTTGCGCTGCTTGGGGTTCACGGATCGCTGGGTTTCCTCATCCGATCTGAAGCAGGGTGGGGCACTGCGGTTGGAGGAAGCCGTGCTTGATTTGCCTCAAGCCCTTGTAGAGGCGGTGTCCCTAACAGGGGGGCGTCCAATGGGCGTGCCCGGTGCGGTTACCGTTTTGTCGGCCAAAACCCTTCGCCGCCAGGGAGACGTGGACATCCACAGGGCATTGCGAACGGTGCCAGGAGTCTATATCCAAGAGGAGGATGGTTTTGGTTTGCGCCCCAATATTGGTTTGCGCGGAAGTGGATCAGAGCGGAGCAGTAGGATTTCTGTTTTGGAAGATGGCATTCCCATCGCACCTGCGCCTTATACCGCACCCAGTGCCTACTACTTCCCTTCTGTGGGTCGTATGAATGGCATTGAAGTGATGAAGGGGGCTTCTCAAATTGCGCATGGTCCCAACACGGTGGGGGGAGCCATCAACCTCATCAGTACCCCCATTCCTTCAGATTTGTCGGGACGTGTTGATGGTCGAATGGGACAGTTTGGTACGGGGCGTCTTCATGTGCACGTAGGAGATGGTTCAGGACGCATTGGATGGTTGATCGAAGCCTTGCAGTCGGGCAGCAACGGGTTCAAAGTGCTCGATGGTGGCGGTCAAACAGGCTTTTCGAAACTGGACCTGCTCGGTAAGCTGCGCTGGCGCAGTGCCCAAGACGCCCGCTTTGACCAACGCCTTGAACTCAAGTTGGGGCGGGTCGGTGAAGAAAGCCATGAGACCTATGCCGGTTTGACAGAGCGTGATTTTGCCCAGACGCCATACAGGAGGTATGCCGGAAGCCGTCGGGACCTCATGGAAGCTCAGCAGGCACAGGCTTCCCTGACCCACGTGATGGATTTGGGCAGCGGATGGCGATGGACGAACCGCGCTTATGCCACAAGGTTTGACCGCAATTGGTACAAGGCCGACAAAGCGGCTGGCATCTCCGGTGATTATGTTTCGTTGTCATCTCTGCTTGCAGATGATGCTGAAGGATTTTCGAATGCACAATCCGATGCGCTGGAGGTCTTTAGGGATGGGGCAGCGGGTGCTGTTCGATTAAAGGCCAACAACCGTGCTTACACAGCTCGCGGTGCGGAAACCCGGTTGAGTTGGACAGGAACGGGCACAGGCTGGCAGCGATTCGAAGGGTCGCTGCGTGTTCATCAAGATGATATGGACCGCTTTCAGTGGACCGACCACTGGGATATGGTGGCTGGTCAGCTGGTGGCACCTGATCTCGGTGTTCCGGGTTCAGAATCGAACCGCATTGAATGGAGCCGAGCGGCAGCGGGCTTCGTGCGCGGAAGGTGGGCCAAAAGGGGGTGGTCCTTTATTCCAGGTTTGCGCGTAGAGCACATTCTTGCCCAGAGGGACGATTATGGCACTGCTGATATAGAACGGACAGGGTCCAGTCTCGTGATGCGGCGCAACACGACAGCGGCCTGGTTACCAGGCGTGGGCTTCCAGAAAAACCTGGGGCCGACATGGAGCATGTTTGGTGGAGTGCACCGCGGCTTTTTGCCCCCGGGAAGCGCTGAATCTGTAAAGCCGGAATTCTCATGGAGCCATGAGGTGGGCATGCGTTGGTTGAAGCCAAAAGCGGAGGCCACCGTGGTGGGATTTGGCCATTTTGGTCGCAACCTACAAGGCTCAGATTTTGCGTCAAGTGGCGGAACGGGAGACGGCATGGTCTTCAATGGCGGAGCGACCCGTGTATTCGGGATCGAGGCCATGACCAACATTACAAATGGGGTGCGCCCCGAGGAGGGCCACCGGTTTGAATTTGGTGTGACCTATACCTATACAGATGGTCGGTTTACCAATTCTTTCGAAAGCGATTATGAGGCTTGGGGAATGGTTGAGGCTGGAGATGCGTTGCCATATTTGGCGCGGCATCAAGGGGCGGTAAGGCTGGGTTGGGCGCGTTCGGCATGGTCTGTAGACGCTGCATTTCGAAGCACGGAGGGCATGCGAACCGAGGCCGGACAGGCCCCACTTTCCCAGGTGTTCACAGTGGGCGACAGTCAAGTCTTGGACCTGACAGCCCGTTGCACGCTGCTCAATGGTTTTGCCTTAGAGCTGGCTGCCCGAAATGTGACCGATGCGGTCTACATCGCATCGGCCCGACCTGCAGGTTTGCGGCCGGGAATGCCCCGCACCATTACCGGAGGTTTTAACCTCAGTTTCTGACTTCTGCGGCGCCAGAAAAGCGCATCCAATCCACTTCAAGTCCAAAGTCTCCGGCTTGGCCGTCGTACTTCATAAAGCCCATGCGCAGTATGGCAGACAAGTCACCCCATGTCCAAAGTTTGGGGAGTTCTCCGGTCATGGCACTGCTCTTTTTGAGCTTCGAAAATGGAATGGTGATTTCGGTCCATTCGGGCTGTACGTCAAAGTTGGTCTTCCAATAAGGCATCCACCACTTCTCTGAAACCTCCATAGTCAAGGTGAAGTCATCTGGGGCTCCAGTGGTGGTTCTGCAGCGCAGGGTGACGGCTTCGAAAGCAGAGAGGTCGCGTTCTTCCCAAGTGGACCGCACCGAACTGAATCCGCCATTGTTTTCTAGAGAGACGGTGCCTTCCCACGACAGGGTGGCTTTGCTGTATTTCACAGTGCAACGTGAGCGGCCTCCCATGACATCATCATTGAGCCCGCGCCAATTCGAGAGGTCGTTTTTGCCAAAGTCAAGCAGTGAAGACATAGAAGATTCGGGGTTGACACCAGCCGGGGCGAGCAATGCCACAGCGAGGAGAGGACGTACAAAAAGCGAGAACATACCTAAGCAACCCCACTGGCAAGGGGTAGGTTCACTTGCCGATGCAGAAGTTGCCGAAAATGTGATCGAGCAGATCATCTGGGGTGACCGCTCCGGTGATGCGCCCCAATTGTTCGAGCGCTTCTTTGTGGTCGACGGCGAGTAAGTCGCCGCTCAAGCCGGCGTCAAGCCCTTCTAACGCTTTCTGAAGCGCATCTCGGGTGCGCTGCAGGGCTTCGCGGTGGCGAAGGTTGGTCACGAGGATGCGGTCTTCAGCCAGGGCACTTCGGTAGTCTCGACCCAGCCTTTTTTCCAGATCGTCCAAACCGATGCGCTCCTCGGCACTGATGGCCAATACCTCTTCAGCACCTTCGGGATACCAGTTGGAGGGCGCAGGAGCCAGGTCGGTTTTATTGACCAGTACCAAAATGACACCCACGGGCTCGCCCAAACCGATGGCCGCTTCGCTGAGTCGGGCGGCGGCGTCTTGGATTTCTCTGGTTGTCGCCTCACGGCCCTCCGTATCGACGAGGTCCCGTGCGTCGACCAGGTACAAAACGAACCGGGCCGAGGCCGCCTTGGCCCATGCGCGCCGAATCCCTTCGGCCTCGATGTCATCTGTGGTGTCCCGCAGCCCAGCGGTATCGATGAAACGAAACCGGATGCCTTCCAAGGTGAGCACTTCCTCCAGCGTATCCCGGGTCGTTCCAGGAGTATCTGAAACAATGGCCCTGTCTTCTCGGAGGAGGGCGTTGAGTAAGGTGGATTTGCCCCGGTTTGGCGCACCGAGGATGGCCACAGGCACCCCTTCGGCAATCGCACGTCCCGTGGAGAAGCCACTGAGCAACTGCGCAATGCGATCGAGCAAGCTTGTTACATGTTTCCGATAACCATCGCGGTCCACAAACTCCACGTCTTCCTCGCCAAAGTCAAGTTCCAATTCCATCAGGGCCGCGTATTCGATCAGGGCCTGGCGAAAGGCATTGATTTCATCGCTAAAACCGCCACCGAGTTGCTGGATGGCCAACTGATGGGCACCGGCATGTTCGGCATCAATGAGGTCGCCAATGGCCTCGGCTTGGGCAAGGTCTCTTTTGCCGTGCAAAAAGGCGCGCTGGGTGAATTCTCCGGGCAGCGCCGGGCGACAACCGGCATCGACCAAACACTCCATCAACCGTTGAGCAATGAAAGGGCTGCCGTGAATGTGGCATTCTACAATGTCTTCCCCAGTAAAGCTCTTAGGGCCGCGGAAAGGGAGCAGCAGGGCTTCATCGAGGGGCTTCTCACCATCGTGCAGAATCCTCAGTGCTGCGCGGCCGGGCTGACATCCTTCGAGTTTGCCTCGGCACAAGGCGTCGACAACAGGCCAAGCTTGGGGTCCACTGATGCGCACAACCGCCACTCCACCGCGTCCGGGTGGGGTCGACAGGGCACAAATGGTGGTTCCGTCAAGGGGGTGTGCAGGCATGGGGGCAAATTAGCCCTTGCCCCTTTCCAAAAGAGCCTTGCACCGCGTTACTTTTGCGACCGCACGACAACGTGCCATTACCACTACTTCGACTACCCGACCTCATGAGCGTTCTCGTCAACAAGGATTCCCGCATCATCGTCCAAGGATTCACAGGCTCCGAAGGCACATTCCACGCCAGCCAAATGATTGAATACGGCACCAACGTAGTTGGTGGCGTTACGCCAGGAAAGGGGGGGCAGAGCCACCTTGACCGTCCTGTATTCAATACCGTGGAGGACGCCGTGCAACAGGCAGGAGCGGACACGAGCATTTTGTTTGTGCCACCGGCTTTTGCAGCCGATGCGATTTTGGAGGCAGCCGATGCTGGAATCAAAGTGATCATCTGCATTACCGAGGGCATTCCCGTGGCAGATATGGTAAAGGTCAAGGCGCACCTCGACACCCTTCCCGGATGCACCTTGGTCGGACCGAATTGCCCAGGAGTCATGACGGCAGGAGAGGCTAAGGTGGGCATCATGCCCGGGTTCATTTTCAATCCCGGCCGCATTGGCATTGTGTCCAAAAGCGGGACGTTGACCTATGAAGCTGTAGACCAAATCACCAAGGCGGGACTGGGACAGTCTACGGCCATCGGAATTGGTGGAGACCCCATTATCGGCACCACCACTTTAGAGGCGGTGCAGTTGCTCATGGCCGACGACGACACGGACGGCATCATCATGATTGGTGAAATCGGAGGTGACTTGGAGGTCAAGGCGGCCCGGTGGATCGCCGAGAATGGCACCAAGCCTGTGGTAGGTTTTATTGCCGGTGTAACGGCTCCAAAAGGACGAACCATGGGTCACGCCGGCGCTATTGTCAGCGGAGAAGAGGAGAGTGCAGAGGCAAAAAAGGCGGTGATGCGCGAGTGTGGCATCCACGTGACAGACAGCCCAGCTCAAATCGGTTCCATGATGGTCGAAGCGTTGAAGACCGTCAACGCCTGATTCACTGTTCAAGGAAATCGTGAAGCCCGGATTCAGGGCTTGACTTGGTGTACCCCGACTTTCCAAGGTTGGCTCGCTACGGCCATGATTTTGGAGAGGTCTTGTGGCCGCGCCACAAAGTCGATGTCAGACGTATCCACCCAGATGACCCGACTGCCGCGGGCATGCTTAAAGTGCCGCTCGTAAGCCTTTTCGAGCCGGGCGAGGTAATCCACATCAATGTCCTGCTCATAGGACCGGCCGCGCGCCGCAATCTGGGCCTGTTGGCGCTCTGAACCCGGTCTTAAATACAGGATCAGTTCCGGATGGGGCATGCCCTGGGCCATCACGTCGAAGAGGTTGCGAAAAAGCGCGTACTCAGTTTTGGGCAAGGTGATTTTGGCAAACAGGTCACTTTTGGCAAACAAGTAGTCCGCTACCAAGGCATCGCGGAATAAGGTGCGCGCTGTCAAGGCGGTTTTGACCTGCTTGTAGCGCTGTGCCAAAAAGCTGAGCTCTACAGGAAAGGCGTAGCGCTCGGGGTCCAGATAGAACTGTTCCAGAAAGGGGTTATCGGCAAAGGGCTCCAAGAGAGGGGCCGAGCCCAGCTGCTCCGCAATGGCTTTGGCCAATGTGCTTTTGCCGGCGCCGATGCCGCCTTCGATGACGATGTGGCGATAGGGGATAGAGGAGGTCATGACCAAGGCGCAATTTGGGGCACATCTTCCGGAAGGTCAGCCAAGCATTGGGCAACAGTTCGGCCATCTCCTGCGATGACCTGCTTTGGAACCAGTTCGGCCAAGGGTTGCAGCACAAACCGACGGCGCAACATGCGGGGGTGAGGAACCTTGAGGTTGGCCAGGTCCAAAATGTGTTCGCCCCACAGCACAATGTCCAGGTCGATAGGGCGGGAAGTGTATCCTTGACTTGACCGGCTGCGGCCCATGTTTTGCTCTATGCTAAGGAGGGTCGACATGACGTGTTCGGGACGGTCATGCCAAAGGGAATTGAGCTCGATTTCGGTGATGCGGTTCAGGAAGTCGGGCGTCCCCGGAGCCATGCCAACTGCGGCAGTGCTGTATGTCGGAGAGATGCGCACCACACTGCCCAATGCTTGGCCCATTTGGCGGTCGGCCTCGTCGAGGTGTTCCATTCGGTTACCGAGGTTGGACCCGGTGGCAATGTGTATCCGCACGCCGCAAAGATGGGATGGCCCGTTGGACTTCGGGTCTCTGAGGTCCAAAAGTGCAGGCTGCGCCGCGGATGAAACATAGTGTTAAAAAAGGTACTTTGTATTGCACAGTACCAAGCTATGCGTGTATCATTGCACCTCCATGACAAAGGCGGAAGCAGCATCCACAGCCCAAATGCGCAAGGGGGTTCTTGAGCTTTGCATTCTCAGAATCCTCAGCAAGGGAGAAGCATACACATCTGACATCGTCGGGGCGCTTCAAGCCGTCGACCTGCTCGTTGTCGAAGGGACCATTTACCCGCTGCTGACCCGAATGAAGAATGCTGAGACGTTGAACTACCGCTGGGCAGAAAGCCCATCAGGTCCGCCCCGCAAATACTACAGCATGACGGCGCAAGGCGAAAATGTCCTCACAGAGCTGGAATCAGCATGGACGCAGTTCGTGGATTCTGTGAACTCCTTGTCCCCAAACAATCAAGCCTGATTAACATGGTCGATACACGCAACATATCCCTGGGCGGACTTCTGTTTCACGTCGAATTGCCCGCATACACGGCGCTCCGCGCTTACCTGTCCGATCTGGCCCAAGTGCTGCGGGGTACAGAAGGGGAAGAGGAAGTCCTTCAAGAGGTAGAGCACCGCTTCGCTGAGCTCTTCAACCAATTCATGGCGGACGCCCACCGTTCTGTGGTGACACTGACTGACGTGGAGAAGGCGCGCAAACAACTGGGTGAGCCCAATGAGTTTCGTGAAGTGCACGATGAGCACACCGAGCCTAAGTCCTCAAAGGGCCCACAGAATCGGCGCATATACCGGGACCCAGAGGACAGGGTCATTTCAGGTGCGTGTGCTGGAATCGCGCACAGAGTGGGTGTGGATCCCATTCTGATTCGGGCGCTGTTCATCGCCCTCACCATTGCTTCAGGGATTGGTGTCCTGGTGTATGGCATTCTTTGGGTCTGCATCCCCAAAGCCAAATCAGCCAGTGACCGATTGGCCATGAAGGGCGACTCCGTCACATTGGACGCCATCAAGGAGGCGGTTGAAGATCAATTGCTCAAGGCAAAAGATGAATTTGAAAACCCCACGGTCACCCGCCGATACCGCTCATGGTGGAACCGTTTCATTTCCGAGACTTTGCCCCATTTTCTGAAAGGGCTGGCCCGTGTCATTTTTTGGATGCTTGTCGTGGTTTCGGTGGTTCTCTTTGCTGCCTTCGGACTGCTCATCCTGTCTGCCCTCATCACCGGTCATTGGAATTTCAAATTCATGTTTTGACCTGCGTTCCGGCACTTTGACGGATTTTCTCAACTCAGCCCCCATATTTCACGCAACTTTGTGCCTCCTTCTGGACGCCCATCATACCCCCTATACCTTATGAATTTCGGAAAGCAATTTCTCGCCAGTCTTCTTGGTTCCACGCTGGCTATGGTCATCGCAGGTTCCCTGCTCATCTTCATTTTTGTCGGTGCTCTTGTGGGCGGCCTCACCTCTGCTCTTGAGGGCGTTGGAGAAGGATCAGAAATGAACTTGGGGTTTGGCGGAGACATCGAGGAAGGCTCAGTACTGCATCTGACCTTTGACGCGCCACTCGCAGAGCGGGGAATGGAGTTGCCGTTTACCATTCAATTCGGCTCGATGGAGCCCGAAACCCAAATGGGACTCAACCACTTCTTGGCCGATATGGAACGGGCGGCAGAAGACGATCAGATCGAAGGCATTTTGATTCAAGCCGACATGGTGTCGGGCTATCCCTCGATGATGGGGGAGGTGCGCGATGCCCTGGCGGAGTTCAAAGCTTCGGGAAAGTGGATTGTCGCCTGGAGCGAGATCTACACCCAAGGCGCCTATTGGATGTCGTCTGTGGCAGACGAGGTCTATCTGCACCCAGAAGGTGGAATGGACATGCGTGGAATGGGCATGGAGACCACCTTCTACAAGCGAATGTTGGAAGACCTGGGTGTAGAAATGACCGTTGTGCGCGGTCCAGACAACACCTACAAGAGCGCAGTTGAGCCGTATTTGAGAAATGACTTGAGCGAAGCCAACAAGGAGCAGCTGATGGCCTTGCTCGAAGACTTTTGGGCGCGGATGGGTGGTGATATCGCTGCGGCCCGAGGAATGAGTATCGATGAATTAGACGGCCACATCAACAACCTCAGCGTCCGCTTAACGGCCGATGCATTGGCATTGGGTTTCGTGGACGGCCTCCTGTACGAAGATGAACTGCACGCGTTGCTTTTGGAGAAGGGAGCGGCGGAAGATGAAGACGTGCCCAGCCACGCGCTGCTTTTGGGATACAGCCAATACCACAATCCCGATTCCTTTGAGGATTTCATCACAAACCTGCAAGCAGATTTGGAAGGGGACGATGGCGATGAAGATGAAGAGGAGGCCGATGGAGAAGAAGAGGCCAATGCCGTGGCCATTGTGTTTGCCGTTGGAGGTATTGAAAGCGGTGAGGGAGACGATGCCACCATCGGATCGGACCGCATTGCAGGAGCTCTGCGTGAGGCACGTCTCGATCCTGAGATCGGCGCGGTAGTGCTCCGCGTCAACTCTCCTGGA
Organism: uncultured Flavobacteriales bacterium; assembly: GCA_905478795.1. Lineage (GTDB taxonomy): Bacteria > Bacteroidota > Bacteroidia > Flavobacteriales_D > Sanyastnellaceae > UBA8752. Next base: position 15,979 of record CAJQJX010000017.1, on the reverse strand, counting down.
GGAAGCGCTTTGGCGAGTGATGTGATTTGGCGTGAAACCGTGTTGTTGAAGGAAGCAGGAAAGCCACTTGTAGCCTCCATGAGCGATCTCGCTGCGAGTGGAGGATACTACATCAGTTGTGCGGCGGACCACATTTTGGCGCAGCCCAACACCATCACAGGCAGCATTGGCGTCTTCGGAGTTCTGCCCAGTGCAGGAAAGCTGCTCAAGGAGCGTATTGGGTTGGATTTTGATGGCGTCAAGCTGCACGATCATGCCGATGCGGCTTCCATGCACAAGCCCATTCAAGGCAAAGCGTTGGAAGCGGTGAATGAATCGGTGACGAGTATTTATGACGCTTTCATCGGCCGTGTGGCCGAAGGGCGGGGCATGACGGTTGAAGCGGTGGATGACATCGCCCGTGGCCGCGTATGGACAGGGCAAGACGCCATGGAAAACGGCCTTGTCGATGGCATGGGTAACCTGCAGGATGCGGTCGAAATGGCAGCCGATATGGCGGGAATGAAGAACTTTGACTTGGTAGAATATCCAGAGCCCATTGACCCCTTCGAACAGTTTATTGCGGAATTCACGGGGGTGGCCCAGATGTCCACCATTGCGGAGGCAGCGGGTGTTCCTGCAGACGCTGTAGAGGCCATGATGGAGGTGGAGGCATTTGTGAATTTACAGGCCAAGGACCGCGTTCAAGCGCGCCTTCCTTTTCACATTCGGGTATACTGATGGCGGCAAGCCACCGGGCGACAGCCATGAAGGATTTGCCGCGTTTGTCGGCTGAGGATTTTGTGGCATCAGACAAAATGCCCTTGCGCTTTGTACTGGATCAAATCCGGAGTGCCCAAAATGTAGGATCGGTCTTTAGAACCGCTGATGCGTTTCGGTTGCAAGGGCTCGACCTGTGTGGCTACACCTCGCGACCACCACACCGCGACATTCTCAAGACAGCCCTCGGTGCGACCGATCACGTGGAGTGGAGTGGCCATGAACACACCGTTGAGGCCATCTGCAGCCTTCAGGCCCAAGGATATGTGGTTCTGGCCCTGGAGCAGGCCAGTGGCGCAACGGCTTTAGAGGATTGGGTTCCTGCGGCCAATGAGCAATGGGCTGTCGTTCTGGGCAATGAAGTCCGAGGTTGCGCACCGGAAGTATTGGCTGCTGTGGATGGGGTGCTGGAAATCCCTCAGTTTGGCGTCAAGCACAGCCTCAATGTCTCGGTAGCCGCAGGTATGGTCTGCTGGCAAGCGTTTCGCGCCATGGGGCCTCCCCCAAAGCGGTAATGGGCTGTCCTCATTGGGTGTGACTGTTGCACACAAAAAAGCCCCGGTTGCACATGCAATCGGGGCTTTTTGATGAGGTTCTATTCAATATCAGTCGAGGTCGCGGAACTCGAGGTCCGCACTCGCCTTAGCGGACAGGCCAGCGTCCTTTTGGACGGCCATGTCGCGGTGCTTCTTGGCCTCTTCCGCGTTGCCTACGCGTGCATTGGCAATCGCCAAAACGTAGTGGGCAACAGCGCTGTCGTCATTGGCATTGTTCAAGATGGTCTTGGCGCCATTGGCATCACCGTTCAGCAACTTCGCCAACGCAGCGTTGACCGTGTTCTCACCGCTAAAGTTGGATACGGCTTGGCTGTAGTTGCCCTCTTGGATGGCCAAGATGGCTTTGTTGTACTTGACCGCATCGCCAGCACCAGAGGCGCTTGAGAACATACGCTTGGCATCGGTGAGGTTGCCCTTCATGCGGGCCACCGCACCCAGGTTGTTGTTGATGATGGGGCTGTCGCCTCGCTCATCGGCTGCCATGAAGCGGTCAGCAGCTTGATTGAGTTTGCCCATTTCCATGAGACAGACTCCTTCGTTATTGGGACCGCGCCAATCGCCACTGTGCACACGGCTGGCTGCCTCATACACCTTCAACTTGTCTTCGTTCGATTCGAACAATGTGGCGGCATAAAGAACCTCCTCTACAGTCAAGGTGTCCGGGTTGGACATGGCAAGGTCTGTAAGCTCTTCATCTGAATAGCCTTCCACGTCATAGTGGAGGGTGATCATCGAACGGCGCAGGGCAGGCAGGATCTCTTTTTCGATCTCCTTGTAAGTCTTGGCGATGTTCTTGATTTCCTCCTCACGGCGGTTCTTGTCATTGTACATGGACAAAACGCGGAGGATGAGGTCCTTGTCTTCGATGTCCGAAGCGCGCATCAAAGACTGGAAGCCTTCCCAGTCTTCACCCTTGGGGTTGTTGCCGTAGAAACCCTCTTCCACTTCAATCTTGCTGCGTGAAAGCAACCGGGCTACAGCGGCGTTGGCGCTCTCGGCACGCTCCAGCGCGAGGTCTTCGTTCAAGGTGATTTCACCCTCGGGAGAGGCATAAGCACTCACTGCCGTGCGCTTGAGCATCACGCTGTCGTGGTCCGCTGCATATGAGAGGAATGTTTTCATCTCCTTCATATCGTCGTCACGCAACTCGTTGGACCGCACGTTGGAGCGGTTGTAGTCGTAGTTGATTTCAGCCGTCTGGGTGTATGACAACACGCGTTGGAAGTCATCTTTACCCATCACAAAGCGGTCGTCAGACTGGACCCAGTTGGGGGTGGTGATCACACCGTCGCCCAAAACAACAGGGGAAAAATCCATGGTCTTGCTGCCCATAGTGCCGCTGATGCGGAGCTCGAGACGGGCGCCATCTTCCATGCCTTCTTGGTAGGGGACGGAAGCGCTGTAATCAAAAGATTTGGCGGATTTGAACGGAACAACTGTGTAGTTTCCGGCAGCATCTTCACCTTGGAATCCTTGCGTTTCGAAAGCAGCTTCTCCACCATCCCAAACGAGAACCGGCGTGGCCTCGATGATGGCTTTTTTGGCGAAGTACTTCTCTGGGAAGGTTCCGGAAAGGCTCAATGCGACCTCGCTACCCTGCATAATCAGGGGTTCGGGGCTCATAGAGAGGTTCAATTCTTCGATAGCCTTGTCCATTTTACCCAATCCACCGCAACCCGGAAGGGCAACGAGAAGAGTGAGAGCTGGAAGGAGGAAGGCCAGAGTTTGGCGAAGGGGGTACTGCATTTTCATGAATCGTATCGCGGGCAAAAGTAAGGGTTGCATAAACGCCAATTAGGCTTGAACGACTCCCATAGAAGAGAACTTTCTAATACGGGCGTCAATGCGCTTATCGGGGTTCTGCACACGGAGTTTGCGGAGGTGCTTCAAAATTTCGTCTTTCACGGAGCCAAATGCGGCTTCCCGGTCGTTGTGGGCACCGCCCAGAGGTTCCGGAATAATGCCGTCAATCAGCTTGTTTCCAAGCATGTCATCGGCGGTGAGCTTCAAGGCTTCCGCAGCTTTCATTTTGTGGTCCCAAGAGCGCCAGAGGATGCTCGAACAGGACTCGGGAGAAATCACGGAATACCAAGTGTGTTCCATCATGAGGACACGGTCGCCAATGCCAATGCCCAAAGCACCACCGGATGCCCCTTCACCAATGACCACGCAGATGACAGGGACGCGCAGTTGCATCATCTCGATCAAGTTGCGCGCGATGGCCTCGCCTTGGCCCCGTTCCTCGGCCTCCAATCCTGGATAAGCACCGGGGGTGTCTATCAGGCAAATGACAGGGCGGTTGAACTTCTCCGCCAATTTCATCAGGCGCAATGCCTTGCGGTAACCTTCAGGATTGGCCATGCCGAAGTTGCGGTATTGGCGCAACTTGGTGTTGGCTCCTTTTTGCTGGCCGACAAACATCACGGGGAGATCATCGATCATGCCCAACCCGCCAACCATGGCCTTGTCATCCTTGCAGTTGCGGTCCCCGTGCAGTTCCATGAAACGACCCTCGGTCAGAGCTTCGATGTGGTCTAGGGTGTACGGGCGGTCTGGATGCCTCGAAACCTGAACCCGTTGCCACGGTGTCAGATTGGCGTAGATCTCCTGGCTGATGGCGTCAATCTTCAGCTCGAGATCGGCCACAGTGCTTTGCATGTCGACCTGACCTTGCCCATCGATGTTCTGGGCCTGTTCGAGCTGTTCGCGCAACTGGCGGATGGGCTCTTCGAAATCGAGGTAGTTCATCTGGATGTTTCCTCAGTCTATGCTCCGCACAGGGCGGACTATATACAAACCTAAGCTCAGAAGGTGAGTCTCGCGAAGGTCAAAATGAATGATTGTCAACCGTTGTTCTTGAGTTTCGCGACCATGGCCCGAACGGCTTTCCCTCGGTGGCTGATGCGGTTCTTTTCGGATGCCTCCATTTCGGCAAAGGTGGCCTCGCTTTCTTCGGGCATGAACACGGGGTCATACCCAAATCCATCGACGCCGCTGCGTCGCATGGCAATGGTGCCGCGGCAAATGCCTTCAAAAGTCTGGGTCCCTTGATCTGAAGTCAGGGCGATGACGGTTTTGAACCGGGCACCGCGGTCCGGTTGGCCTTGAAGGGCGCCAAGGAGTTTATCCATGTTGGCATTGGCGTCCTTTTCTGGCCCCGCATAACGCGCGGTATATACGCCTGGGGCGCCGTTCAATGCACTCACTTCCAGTCCGGTATCATCTGCAAAACAGTCCACGTTGTAGTGCTGTTTCACGTATTCAGCCTTCTGGATGGCGTTGCCTGCGATGGTGTCGGCGGTCTCAGGAACGTCTTCGTGGCAGCCGATTTCATCCAGGCCCACTACCGTGAAGTGTCCGTCGAGCAGTTGGGCAATTTCCTTGACCTTCCCCGGGTTCCGGGTGGCAAATACGAGGCGGGGTAGCGTCATGGTGCGAAGATGCAAAGGCCTCAGGTTCGGCGCACTTTACCCGAAGCGGTTTCTTTAAAAACGGCTTGAAATTCTACGGTTCGGGGCCGCTTGTTGCCTTCATGAGACAGTGCTTGGAGGGCTTGTTGGGCCAAGTCGGAATCAATGGCGCCTTCGACCACAAGGGTGACGCGAGAGCCGAGGCTGTTGTCGGGCCGGCCAATGATGAACCACCTTCTCTCATGGAGTATGTCGCCCAACATTTCACACCACTGCCTTTCGAGCGCGGCGGGATGAAGCTTGAGCCCTCCCGAATTGATGACATCATCGATCCTGCCCAGCCAAGAAAAGGCGCGCTTGTCACCTTGGGGATCCAGTGAGGCATCCGGCAGCAATGCGACGGCATCTTGGGTCACAAGTCCCTGCACCCCGCGCCGGGGAGCATCGATGACCAATGCACCCTCTTCTGTACAGTCAATGTGTACATCAGGCAAGACCCCATACGCGTCCTCTCCTAGGGTGCGCGTGGCCACATGGGTCAAGGTTTCTGTCATGCCAAATCCATGCTGGATGCGACAACCTGCTGCGTCTGCGGCCTGTTTAAGGTCGGCTTCGAGGTCTGGCGCTATGGGCGCTCCACCCAACAACAGAATGTCAAACCGCTGGAGTTGCCCGGACGCCATCAAATGCGCCGCTTGCATGGGGGTGGCCACCGCAAAGTGGTAGCGTCCGTTTGGGGTGCCAGCGGCAGGGACTTGAGGTGTGGCGGAGGGCATGGAGACCGTGAGGTTCCAACCCAAAGCCAGCGCCCGCCATACCATCATGCGCCCCCCTGTTCCGGATGCCGGCAAGGCAGACCAAGCCTCCACCACTTCGGGTGATGGGCGGTCGAGTTGGAAATGCTGGGCTGTGGCTTGGGCAGAGGCCTGAACGGCTTCCATGGAAAAGTGGTGCGCTACAGGAACCCCGGTGCTGCCGGAGGTCAAGGCCGTTGGACATGCCGTGTTCCATTGGTCTACGACGGCATCAAAGCCTGATGTCCACGGCACATGTCCCTGCAGCTGTTGAATGCCGCCTTTTGCGGTAATGCGCCAAATTCCGCTCATGAAAGAATCGACGACAGGTCCCAATGGAGGGGAGCAGGGTCACCTGCAGTGTTCGACGTTTCCATGCGGAGGGTGCCATTTTCCACAACCAATGGCGAAGGCACATTGTCTGTAAAGAGGCTGCCTGTGCCCAGCCCTTGGGGGATGGGGTCAGGCGCTTCTAGGGTGGCGTCCGCGGCCCATTGTGCAATGGCGTTCAGTCCAATGTTGCTCTCCAATGCGCTGGTGGCCCACCATTGAGCACCCACTTCTTCAGCGAGGTCAATCCAGTGGTTGGCCTCGACCAAACCACCGATCAAACTCGGCTTCAGGATCACATAGGCCGGTTGAATCACGTGCATCATATTGCGGCGCAGCGTGGTGTCGTGCACCCCAATCAATTCTTCATCGAGGGCAATGGGAATGGCAGAATCGGCACAGACGGACTGCATCTTTTTCCATTGTCCTGGACGCACGGGTTGCTCCATGCTGTGGATGTCAAAAGCCGCAAGGCGTTCGATTTTCCGCAATGTGACGGCGATGTCCTCATCGTCTAGCCCCCCGTTGGCATCAAGACGCAAGGTGACCTTGTCGGCAGGGGCGATGGCCCGGATGGCTTGAAGACATTCCCATTCTTTCTCGAAGTCCAATGCGCCAACTTTAAGCTTCAGGGTGTCGAACCCACGCTCGAGCAGATCCGCTGCTTGGGCCACCATACTTTCGGTATCGCCCATCCAAATCAGACCGTTAATCGGCACCGGCTTTCCTTCTGTAAAAGGACCGGGAAACAATGTGCGGTCCCCTTCATTCAATAGGTCGATCAGGGCTGTTTCGGCCGCGAACCGGACGGCGGGATACTGCAGGCTCATGGCCTTGGGGTCGAGCGTGCCGGATGCAGCCAACTTCTTGAGCTCCATTTTCGCCCGCGGCGCACTTTCAGGCGACAGTCCAGGGATCAAGCTGCATTCACCAATGCCGATGCGTCCATCTTCCTCGACGTCCTGTGCCACTACAAAAAAGCTCGGCTTCTCATGAAGCACACCCCGTGAAGTGCCGGCGGGTTGCTTGAACTGAAGCGTGCGCTCTACGATGCGGATGTCAAAGCCCGTCATGCGGTCGCGCTTAAAAAGAGAAACAAGGAAATGGCGAAGGTGCTCAATGCGATTTTCTTGAGCTCTCCGTCAAGTTCAGCCGGTTCTTGGGTTCGGAAGACCAACGCCAAGTGCTGGAAATGGACCAGACCAAACAACCCGTACCACAGCTTACCATGCCAAGGACCGGCGGGGTCCAATGCCCAAAAGGCAAGGAGGGCGCCCCATGCGCAGCCCATCAGTATGGCATGGTAGTACTTGCTGCGGTCAAAACCCATGCGCACGACCAGGGTGTTTTTGCCCGTGGCGGCATCGGATACATGGTCTCTTAAATTGTTGAGATTGAGCACCGCCACACTAAACAGGCCGATGCTCAGAGCGGGAAGCAACCAGAGGGCGTCAAAGGTGCCCGTGATGAGGCCTGCGGTTCCGGCAACCCCTGCGATTCCAAAGAAGGTCAGCACACTAATGTCCCCCAAGCCGCTGTATCCGTAGGGGCGGCTGCCGGCCGTATAGGTATATGCAGCGCCGATAGAAAGCAGTCCTGTGGCGGTCCAAAACAACACCGCCAAGAGTTGGTCTCCCGCAGCCCACACAACTGTAGAAACGCCGACCGCCAACGCCAGAACAGCCGTGGTGACCACAGCGCGTTTCATCTGACTTGCGGAAATGCGTCCGGAAGCGACCGCACGGTCGCTGCGCTCATGGCCTTCTGCCTTGTCGGCCCCATTGGCAAAGTCGCCAAGGTCGTTGGCGAAATTGGCCAGCACTTGCAGCAGAATAACCGTCAAAAGACAGCCGGCGAAGAGCGGGCTGAAGTGTTCTTTTGGGACGCCCGCCGATGCGGCCAAAGCCCCGCCCGTGAGCACACAGGCACTGGCCAAAGGCAGGGTGCGCAGTCGAGCGGCTTGGATAAAGTCTCGGAGCATGCTCCTCAAGGGAACTTAGGAAACCGCTGGAAGTCGGGGTCCCGCTTTTCTAGAAAGGCATTCTTGCCCTCTTGCGCTTCCTCCATCAGGTAGTACATCAGGGTAGCGTCACCGGCGAACTCCATCAATCCAGCCTGTCCATCCAGCTCTGCATTGAGGCCACGCTTGATCATGCGCAGGGCCAGTGGCGAGCGCTTCATGATGGTCTTGCACCACTTGACGTAGGTTTCCTCGAGCTTGTCAAGGGGGACCACGGTGTTCACAAGCCCCATGGCCTCGGCTTCTTTGGCTGAATATTGCTCGCAGAGGAACCAGATTTCTCGGGCTTTCTTTTGGCCTACATGGCGGGCGAGGTAGCTCGAGCCAAAACCAGCATCAAAGCTTCCAACCTTGGGGCCGGTTTGTCCAAAAATGGCGTTTTCTGAGGCGATGGTCAGGTCGCAGACCACGTGAAGCACATGACCTCCGCCGATGGCATATCCATTGACCGCTGCGATTACAGGCTTGGGCAAAGAGCGGATTTTCTTGTGCAAATCCAGCACATTCAGGCGAGGAACACCATCCCCACCAATGTAGCCTCCTGAACCCTTTACGTTTTGGTCGCCTCCGCTACAAAAAGCTTTGTCTCCAGCACCGGTGAGCACCACGACGCCAATGTCCTGACGCTCTCTGGCGATGTCCATGGCTTCGAGCATCTCCATGTTCGTCTCCGGACGAAACGCATTGTAGACCTGCTGTCGGTCAATGGTAATCCGGGCAATGCCCTCGCAGAATTCAAATCGGATGTCCTCGAAAGGTTGAATTTGCTCCCACTGTCTCTCGTTCGCCATGTGTTGCGCTTTGAAAAATGACAACGCTGGGGCCTTTGATGTTCTGCTCAGAAGCATCAATCGGCCAGCGCAGGCACAAATTAAATGCAGACGGCCTTCATGTAGCGGGCATATGTCGCAGCACTTTCCGGTCCAGGGGTCACGATTTCCAAAACTTTGGGGGCTTGGGAAGGGGACCACCAATCGATTAGGGCCTTTTCGAGTCCGGCTTCATCGCAGACGCGCTCGTGCTGAAGACCGTGCAATGCGCAGAGTGGTCCAAGTTCCGTCGTGTGCTTCCACTCAAAATGACTTTCCAAAAGGCCGGTTTTGGACGGTCCGTCGAGCCATCTGAATATGCCGCCACCGCCGTTGTGAATGACAGCGATCCGCAAGGCGCCAGGGAGGGGCTGTACGTGAAAGGCGTTAGCGTCATACAAGAATCCCAGTTCTCCTGTGATGAGGGTGGTGGGACGGCCTGCAAGGGACGATCCTACGGCGGTTGAAGTGCAGCCATCGATTCCGGCAACGCCTCGGTTAGACCATGGGTGCGCCACATGGTGGGACTCAAAAAGCTGGCCATAGCGCACCGGTGTTGAGTTGGCCATGTGGAGGTCCCAACCTTCGGGCGCGGCCCGGTGGAGGCAGCGGTGTGCCCTCAGGTCGCTCCAAGGTGCGGCATCCACGGCGGTATTGTGAGCCTTGCGCAAAGCGGCTTCCTGATCCCACCAGTTCCGTTGCCAGGCGTCTAATTCCGGGTTACGCTCGGGGTGGAGGTGGGGTTGAATGGCGGCGGCGCCGGCTTCTATGGCCTCGGAGATGTCGCACGGGACGGGCTGGGGAGCGCGTGAAAAGGCTGCGGGAGCGCCGCCAGACACCTCCACGTGGAAGTGTTCGAAGTCCAATGCAGCAAGGGCTTCGCGCAAGCGCCGAGACACCAAAGGAGCTCCAAATGTGATGACAACATCTGGCGCCATATGCTGGAGGGGCTGTCCACTGTTCTCCCGGGCAGAGAGCCACCGGTCACATGCCGAAATCGCCGGCACGTCGGGTGAAAAGAGCCCGCTGGTTGTGTCACCTGCAATGACCGCGAAGCGGCTCCACGTTTGAAGTGCCTCTGCAGACAAAGGCATGGGCTGGGTTCCTCCAAGCAACAGCACTTTTTCGCCTGCCGAGACGGCCTGCTCTAGCCGTTTTAAAAACCAAGGAGGTGAAGGATGAGAAGGCCGCCACGAGCCCGTGGGAAGCCCTGCTTTGGCGTTGGGTTCCTCCGGTTGAGCAGCAGTCTGAGATGCAGAGGTGCTGGGATAAAGCGGAACGTCAAATGGGCAGTTGACGTGAATGGGGCCTTTGATCAAGGCGAGGGCCATGGCATTGAGCGTGTCCTGACCTGATTCGTCTGTGGGCTGGTCCCAAACAAAGGACTGGCTCACCTGGTCCCTGTGGATGTCATCTTGAACAAGGGTTTGGCTTTGCCACGTGTTGTGGGCTCCAGCGGGTCGGTCTGCCGTTAAGCTGATCAAGGGCAAGCCAACGCGGTGCGCTTCGGCAAGGGCAGGGCCATGGTTAAGGGCTGCGGTGCCGCTGGTGCAGCAGACCGCTACAGGTTGTTGCAGCGCCAATGACATTCCTAAAGCATGGTGCGCGGCTGACCGCTCATCCAATGCCACAACCACCTGCATGTTCAACCCTACAAAGGCCTGGGTGAGGGGAGCGTTGCGCGAACCTGGACTGACCACGACAGCACCCAAACCCCTTCTGGCAAGCCCGGTGGCCAGCGCCCGTGCCGACGCCATCGCAGAGGAGTCCGATGGGGTCATGGTGCCCAGTGGACGATGGGGTCCAAGACGGACCGGAGTTTGTTTCGCGTTTCGGCCCATTCGGCAGCGGGGTTGGACGCAGCGGTAATGCCGCCACCCGCATATGCGGTCATGATGCCATCGCGCAAGTGGGCACAGCGCAGGTTAACGAAATAAGACACTTCGTCACCTTCTTCCATGCCCACCCATCCTGTATAGTATGCCCTGTCGTGGCTTTCGTGATGGGCAATGAATTGAAGGGCGTCTGGGCGAGGTGTGCCACCTACAGCGGGGGTAGGGTGGAGTGCCCGAATCACTTCTTCCAAGGGGCGAGTGGCTTCAAAATCGACCCACGTCCTCAGGTGTTCGATGGGGCCGTATTGTATCGTCTGACGCTCGCTGGTCTGAATGCCGCGACATCCGGCTTCATGCAGGGCTTGCAGGGCGCCTTCGGTGACCAGGTCCTGCTCCTCGCGCTCTTTTTCGGTCCAGGGGTCCGATACTGCCCCCATGTGCGCCATGCGGGTTCCTGCCAAACAAGCGGTGCGCAAATGTGGCCATTGGCCTTTGATCAGCGGTTCGGGCGATGAGCCGAACCATGTACCGATGGAGGGGTGAGAAAACGCCCAGCTGAAAGATTCTGGATGTGCCAGCGCCAACCGCCGAACAATGTCTTTGGGGTCCAGTGCCTCCACCTCGACGTTCAGAAGGCTTGACAGCACCACCTTTTTCAGGGGGCCTTGAGCCATAGCGAGCTGGGCGGCTTTGACCCATGCAGCGTGGTCGTGTTGGTCTGTTCCGTCGATATGCCGGACGCGGCTCTTGACAGAAGGTCGGGCATCGCGCACCAAGACTTCTTCGGTTTTGGTACGGCCGCGCAAGACCATCTCGGTTTGGTCTTCTGCCCGCTCCCATGGATGCAGCCTAAAGCACATGCTGCCCGTTACGTCAGGCACCAGGCGCTCCAAGTGGAGGTGTCCCGGCCTGTGAAACAGCACTTCGGTCTCGGGGTCTTGGATGTGACGTTCGGTCGTCATCCAGCAGATTTGGGATCGGGAATCAACATCACAGTGAGGCGGCTTGTACAGATGGCCCTTCCTCCCTCGTCTTCAATTTCAATATGCCAAACGTGCAGCTTTCCGCCCTCGTGATGGAGGCGCGCTGTGCCGGTGACCCATCCGGATTTGACCCCGCGGAGATGGTTCGCATTGACTTCAATTCCAACGGCGGCTTTGCCTTTGGGCGCTGCGATAAAATGAGAGCCGACCGACCCCAATGTTTCTGCCAGTACAACGCTGGCACCGCCGTGTAACAAGCCGTACGGCTGATGGGTCCTGGCATCTACAGGCATCTTGCCGACCACGGTGCCGTGTTCCACCGAAATCAATTCCAATCCCAAGGCCTCACTAATTGTGTTGCGGCCCAAGGCTTTGAGTTGTTCCGCATCGGGTGCAGCCGATGCCGGAGAGTCCTCTTTATTCACCCTGCTAAAATAACCGCAGGATGCACGGTATCTGCAGAAAGGTCCATGGATGTGACGAAGCGCCGGTGTATGAAGGAATATTTTTTTTGCTTCTGGAGGCAACGATTGGAAATCGTGTCGTCTTTACACTGGATGCGGCCTTAAAAAAGCGGCATCGGTTTCAATATCCTTGCAGGTTTCGGAGGGGGCAGAAATGCCCCCTTCATCTTTTTTAAAGGGCCACGTGCACCAGTTTTTTGGTCTCAAACCAAGGGTCTTGGAGTACATCAGACAAGGACCACTGTACCACAGGTTCGCGTACAGGAGCCAATTCAGTGCTCAAGTCTCCTCCTTTCAGGTAAAGCACGCCGTTGGGCAAACCATGTTGATGTTGCTCTGCCATCAAAGGCCGCACCCAATCCAGGAAAGGGGCCATTTGGGTGACCGCCCTGCTGACCACAAAGTCAAAGGGAGGACGGTCGGTGAGCGTTTCAGCCCTGGCCCAGGTGCCTTCAACATTTTCCAGGATCAGCGCTTCAGCAACAGCATGGACCACCTTTATTTTTTTGCCGATGGAGTCGCACAGGGTAAAGTGCGCTTGCGGAAAAAGAATGGCGAGTGGCAATCCAGGGAAGCCGCCTCCCGTGCCCACATCTAGAATTCTCGCGCCGGGTTCCGGGCGAAATACGCGTGCTATGGCCAGGCTGTGTAGGACATGCCGGGTGAAAAACGCGTCGATGTCCTTGCGGGAAATCACATTGATCTGGGCGTTCCATTCACGAAACAGAGGGCCGAGCATGGCAAACTGTTGGCGTTGGGTTTCAGAAAAAGTGGGAATCGGCGACCCAAAGTCGTGACAGTCCACTGAAAGCGCCGTCAAGAGGGTGTCGACGTCGCGAAAGTCTTGGTCAGTAGGGGCCACGTTAGAATTGCTCGCGGTCCGTTTCGAGCACACCGGCGAGGATGTCTCTTGCTCGGAACAATTGGGCCTTCACTGTACCGAGGGGCAGATTGAGTTCTGCCGCGATCTCGTCGTAACTGTATTCTTCGAAATAGCGCAATTCCACCAAGCGACGATAGCGCGGCTTAAGCTGCGCTACGACCTCGCGCATGCGGTCGACACGCTGCTGTTTTTCGAGGGTCTGACCGGGGTCGAGTCCGTCATCGGCCACCTGAATTTCCATGGTGTCACCTTCGGAATCGGTAAAGCCTTTGTCAAGGCTTAGCGCCTTGATACGCTTCTTGCGTATGAAGTCGATGGCTCCATTCGAGGCGATTTTGAACAGCCATGTGGAAAAAGCGAATTTGGGACTGTACTGCTTGAGCCTTCTGAACGCCTTGCCAAAAGTCTCAATCATCAAGTCCTCAGCATCGTCCTGGCTGTTGACCATCTTCAACAACATGTAGTAAATCGGCTCCCGGTAGCGCTCCATCAATTCTGCAAATGCAGCCTGATCGTGCTTGTCCAAAGCCCGGGTAATCAGGCCAAAGTCGTATTTGGCCTTGTCGGAAAGGTGGTCGATTACGACCTGCTTGTCGGTGCCCGCTGCGTCCATGTCGGCGATGAGGTGAAAGCGTTCCGTGCAGTGGCGATGGCGAGAAGAACCCAACGAATGGGACCCCATAGGATGCATTGCCACCATGGAAATGCATCCTTGCCCCACACCTGCGAGAACATGGACAAGGTAATCGCACGAACGGCTGCGGCAAGGACCATGGCTGCAGTCGGTATCCAAATACACTTGTGCAAAAGGCCAAGTGGTGCCGTTAGTGCCGCTACAATGATCAAAGGGTCGAGTAGGGCGTCGAGGCCCAATTGAAGCCGGGCGCGCCTGCTGTAGCGGCCTGAAGTAGACAGGTGGCGCCGTTTCCGGTGCCATCCATCTTTCCAATCGTGGGCGGGTAGGGCATGGATGGCAGTCGATGCGTCCGATGTATGGACCAGCCTGATGTGCAGTCCCGATTGAACCGCGTCCTGAACAAACAGGTCATCGTCACCACTGGCCAGGTCGGCGTGACCTTGGAATCCTCCGACCTGCTGCCATGCTGTTTTGCGGTAGGCGATACTCCGTCCCACGGCCATGTATGGGCGGCCTGAAGCTGCTTCACCCGCGTATTGGAAGGCCACGCGCAGGGCGTCAAAGGAGAGCAGGGACGGCCCGCCATCCGGCAGACAAACCCCGATGGCGATGTCGCATGCACCACCAGCTTCTGGAAGGTGAGGTGCATGAGACGGGGCTGTCAACGATTCGATCATAGTCCGCGCCCAATGAGGTTGTGGCCTGCAGTCCGCATCCGTCATGACGAGGTGCCCGTGCTGTGCAGCCCGGATTCCAGCTGCAAGAGCGCCTTTCTTTCCTGGCTTCGATTTGGGGTGGTGTACCACAGTGAGGTCGGCGTCGTTGGACTGCAAGGCAGCCAGCCATTCGGCGGTGCCGTCTTGGGAGCCGTCGTCCACGACCAACCACTCTACGGGCCAATGTTCTGGAAACTGCTGTCCACGCCAATCGGACCAAATTGACTGCAGTGCAGCCAGATCATTGTGGCTGCATAGAATCAGGGTCACCCCTAAAGGATCAGAAGACGCGTCTCCAATTTCGGTTCCCCCTTCGATGGCTGGTGGCTGCGTTTCTTGCTTCGAAAGAAGGGGGCTTGAAAAAGAAAGGTGGTGCTGCACGGCTAGATGCCAACGCAAGTCCCAAGCGATTCTGAGGGCTGCCGGGAGGGCGCATACCGCCGCGCCTCCGATGTCCCACAGGGCGTCCATCTCAACGAATGTAGGGGTAGTTGATTCGCTCAGGCCAGCCCTCTACGGCCAGGCGCACCATGTCTCGTGCGGGGTCGCGAAAGGGGGTCAGGTCGAACGCGTGTCGGGAGGTGATCAGGGCCCGGCCCATGTCGCCTTGGGCATCATGAATGATGTTCAGAGGCTGCTGTCTCGGTAAAGATTTGGTGGCAGCACCCCCGGAAACCAAAGCGAATTCGTGGGTCCGGAAGCCTCCTCCATACTGGAGTTCAGCCACCAAACTGTCTGCTTCCACACGCAAAGACACAATGGTAAATGGCGCCGAAGCGTCGTCAGTAGAAATGGACTCCGTGTTGGACTCCCCCTGATTCAGCCCCGCGATTTTGGGGGAGCAGGCAGAATAAGTGGCTGCCAAGAAAAGGAGGAGGGATAGGCGCATCACCAATCAACGGAGCAAACAACGAATGGCAGTGGTCGTGTCCTCAGAAGTAATCCGGAAAACTGCCCATCCGCGCGGCAGGTGGGAGACATCAAGGGTCTGCCTTCCTGCCAAGGAGCGGAAGGGTGCCGAAACGGACCGGCCTAACGCATCGAAAGCTTGAATCACAGCGCCTTCGGGCAAGCCATCCAGTTGCACCGACGTGTGGGCGGGGTTTGGCCAAATGCGCACCTCGGTGGATGTGGCCTCATTCACGGACATGGCACTGGTGCAGAATTGTTCCAGGTCTGAGTCATTGAACTCTCCTCCTGTATAGACCACATCTCCTTCAGGGTCAAACACGGTGAAACTCCCCTCTCCAAATTGGCAGCACATACCATCCCCATAACTGTCGTCGACTTGCAAGATGTAGCAGCCTTCTTCTAGGCACATTGGAATTGTAATGACCAGGCCCTCTTGGTCGTCTTCATAGGGGCCGCCAGAGTATACCACATTGCCCAGTCGGCGCAGCTCCCAGGTGGTCTCGCTGCCGTACTCGTCCAGCACCAATTCGAACGAGAAGTCAAAGGTCTCTTCGGCAAAAGCAATAAATTCAATCGAGGCCGCATCGTTGAATGCATTCTCGTCCTGCTGGCCGTTGACTGAAAGAACATAGACCTCCACTTCCGTCGTGCCATCGGCAGCGGCGATGCCAGGCAAAGCAATCACTTCGTTCTCGTATTGGTCCAGATTTCCGTTCCAATTCACCGTTTGCTCTTCACCGTTATCCACGGTGTAACCGATGGTGGCAGAAGTCAGGGATGTGGTGCCAAAATTGCTCAGGGCCACTTCGATGGTGACCTCTCCGCCACCACACAGAACGCCTTCGGGAGCGCTCGCGATGCCGATGCCCA